>JAYURB010000031.1:0-4844 GCA_043756425.1 Bacteroidota bacterium | reverse complement strand
TCCTACTATTCTGGACTGCCCTGTATCTCTTACGTTTTCAGTTAGAAAAACCGGGTTCATATTGTTGGGTCCGAAAGGAGCAAACTGTTTAAGAATTTTGAAAAGTGATGGTGTGACTTCTTTCAAAGAAAGGACAGCATCTAACTCGATTTCCTGCGTTAGCATTCGATCTTCTATAGTTTCTGAAACAACATTTTCAAAACGATCAATAAATTTCGGAATGTTTTCAAGCTTCATGGTTAGTCCTGCAGCATACATATGACCTCCGTATTGATCCAGCAGGTCTTTGCATGATTCAATGGCATTGTAGATGTCGAAGTCCTTTACAGACCTTGCAGAGCCTGTAGCCATGCCATTGGATTCTGTCAGAACGATTGTCGGTTTATAAAACTTATCAATAAGGCGAGAAGCAACAATTCCAATTACTCCTTTGTGCCATTCAGGATTATAGAGTACCGTAGATTTTCTTTTGTTAAACTCCCTGTCGTTTTGCACTTGAAGCATTGCTTCACTCGTAATCCTTACATCGAGGTTTCTCCGTTCATCGTTATGTTCCTTAATGCGGATTGAGTTTGAAATAGCTTCTGTTTGATTCTCAGAAATTAAAAGATCGACAGCATGGCGTGCATCGTGAATGCGGCCGGCGGCGTTTATTCGGGGTCCGATAATAAAAACAAGGTCGCTAATGGAAAGGTTATAATGAGGGTTGGATCGCACTCCTTCGGGTGATTCATCATAAAATTTAGGCACATTCTCCATTTCAAGGATGGCCTTGATTCCATGACGGGGGCTGCTATTCAGAAGCTTTAATCCATAAAAAGCGAGGATTCTGTTTTCTCCAACTAAAGGAACAATATCAGCAGCAATACTTATGGCAACAAGGTCGAGGTATTGTTCTACGATACTGAAAGGAATTTTATTTCGGATGGCATAAGCAGAAATCAATTTAAAACCTACCCCGCATCCTGAAAGTTCATCGAAAGGATATTTATCATCAGCCCGTTTAGGATCAAGCACAGCAACAGCAGCGGGCAATTCAGAACCGGGACGGTGGTGATCGCAAATAATAAAATCAATGCCTTTTGTATTGGCATAGGCAACTTTATCGATAGATTTTATTCCGCAATCGAGAGCGACAATGAGCTTGAAATTATTTTCAGCCGCAAAATCGATTCCTGCAGTTGAAATTCCATAACCTTCTTTTTCCCTGTCCGGTAAATAAAAGTCTATGTTGTCGTAGTATGTTTTTAGAAAAGAATAGGTAAGTGCTACGGAAGTTGTACCATCTACATCGTAATCACCGTAAATCAGAATTTTTTCTTTGTTCTTAATCGCTTTATTCAGTCTGTCAATTGCTTTATCCATATCCTTCATTAAAAAAGGATCGTGGAGGTCCTCTATGCTTGGACGGAAAAAACTTTTTGCTTCTTCGTAAGACTTGATGCCGCGTTGTATAAGGATTGTAGTAAGAGTTTTGCTAATATTCAGCTCGCTTGACAATGATTCAACAAGTCTATAGTCAACAGGAGACTTAAGTACCCAGCGTTTTTCTTTTATTTCAAAATCAATCATTGCGTGCAAGTTATATAAAAGGTTTTCTAAAAAATCTTCATTTATTAAGAGAAATGGATTTATTATGTCAATTCACTAATTATTCATGCGAAAAGTACAATCTAATACGTGTAAAATAATCTGATTGGAGTAAAATTAATTAACAATATGAAAAAACAATAAAAACTCGTCTTTTTTAACTTTTCAGGATGCATCACAACCGGCAAGAATAATAACAATTTCTCCCTTTACTACTTTTGCTGAAAAATGATTGAAGCATTCCAAAAGGCTGCCGCGTTTATTTTCTTCGAACATTTTAGAAAGCTCTCTTGAAACAGAAGCCTGTCTGTTTTCGCCGAATACTTTTATAAATTGTTCAAGCGTTTTAACAAGACGAAAAGGGGATTCATAAAATATCATGGTTCGATCTTCTTCTTTGAGTCTTTCCAATCGACTGGATCTTCCCTTTTTGTGAGGAAGGAATCCTTCAAAACAAAATTTGTCGCAGGGTAAACCTGAGTTAACGAGTGCTGGCACAAAAGCAGTTGGTCCGGGAAGTGTTTCAACATCTACGCCTTTACGAATACATTCGCGCACTATAAGAAAACCCGGATCTGAAATGCCTGGAGTTCCTGCATCTGATATTAGCGCAATGTTTTGTCCACCGGCAATTCTTTCAACAATATCCTCTACAACTTTATGTTCATTATGCTGATGAAAAGGCTGCATTCTTTTTTCAATGCCAAAGTGCTTTAAGAGATTACCGCTGGTACGGGTATCTTCCGCCAGAATTAAATCCGATTCTTTTAAAATTCGGATTCCACGAAAAGTCATGTCTTCAAGATTACCAATAGGAGTTGGAACAAGGAAAAGCTTCGACATTTTCAGGCGTAAAAGCGTCGTTCAATAATTTCAAAAAAAGTTTTGGCCGAAGGAGCCTGGGGATTCCATTTTTTTGATTCAGCAATGTCTTTTAATTTTTCCAATGCTTCTTCAGAGGTGGCACAGGAATTAATGGCATCAATGGCTGCATTGTATTTTCCTGTATCGCCATCAAAAAGAAAATTTATGAATTGGAACTTTTCATTTAAACCGATGATGGATTTTATGTCCTTAACAGGAATTTTAAGATTTTCCGAAACTGTTTTTTTCATTTCACGGGCAGCAATTTTATCTCCCAGTGTTTGGTGATCCTCAAAACTTCCGGCAAGGGTTGGACTATCTTTAAAGGAATAGTGATAACCGTTCTGTTTAGATGTAATTGGCTGTGATTTTTCAGTTAACTCATTAGAAAACACTGTCATATGGTTAATAACGGGTTCAGATTGCCGGACTTCCAAATTTTCTTTTTTAGGCTCAGGTAATTTAGTTTCCTGAGCAATGTCTTTTACTGTAACAATCGGAGTATAATTTTGATTAACAGCAATTTGCAATTGACTTAATAACTGAATTGCATTTTCATTACTTAATTCGAGGGCAAGTGAATAAAGGGAGCGAATTTCTCTAAGCAGATTTTCAATTTCCGCAGCATCAGCGGGAGGCGACTGCATCATAATACTTCTGTGTAAATCACGAAGCTTTTCAGTTTGCAATATAATTTGCTGGTGTAATAATGGGATTTTCATATTCATTTTAACGAAACAAATTTAAAGATGTTGTACCAATTAATGTAAAAGAAATAAAACCTCATAAGGAAAAGAATAGCCGGATTTTGAATTAAACAGTTATTTTTGATCGCTCTTAGCAAATTAACCTATTAAAAAAGAAATTTTACATGTTTCCGGAAAGATATAAAGTTGGTTTTGTAAAAAAAGGGCATATTGAGCTTATATGCGGTTCAATGTTTTCCGGTAAGACAGAAGAATTAATCCGACGACTGAAGCGGGCAAAAATTGCAAAGCAGAAAGTAGAAATTTTCAAACCCAGAATAGACATTCGTTACGATGAAGTCAATGTTGTATCGCACGATGCAAATTTTATTCACTCTACTCCTGTTGAATCGTCCTCAAAAATACTTGAGCTGAGTAACGATGAAGATATAATTGGTATTGACGAAGCGCAATTTTTCGATGAGTCCCTTCCTTCTGTTTGTGAAACATTGGCAAATAAAGGAATACGTGTCATCGTTGCAGGACTTGATATCGATTACCTGGGGAAACCGTTCGGTTGTATGCCTGCTCTTTTGGCTATAGCAGAATACGTAACAAAAGTTCACGCTATCTGTATGAATTGCGGAGACCTGGCACATTATTCTCATCGTATTGTTGAGGGCTCTTCACGAATTTTGTTGGGGGAACAGGAAAGTTATATTCCGCTTTGCCGTTCGTGCTATAATAAGGAACGAAATTTAAAGAATGAGTGATTCATTTTATACTATCCGCCAAACAGCAGAAATAGTTTCCGGGGAACTTATTTATCATGCACCTGCCGAAGACAGGATTTCGGATCTGCTAACAGATAGTAGAAAAGTAAACCATGCTGCGGGGTCTTTATTTTTTGCTATCAAAGGAGAACGTCATGACGGGCATCGGTATATTCAGGATTTGTTTAATCAGGGTGTAAGGAACTTCGTTGTTTCAAATTACAATACGGAACTGCAATCTATTCCGGCGAATTTTATTCTTGTGAAAAATCCGCTGGAAGCCCTTCAAAAACTTACAGCATCACACCGAAAACGATTTTCAATTCCTGTTCTTGGCATTACAGGCAGCAATGGAAAAACGATAGTTAAAGAATGGCTTTACCAACTCCTCCGCGCGGATAAAAATATTGTCAGAAGTCCGAAAAGTTATAATTCACAAATCGGCGTACCTCTTTCCGTTTGGCGCATGAAAGAAGAAAACCAGCTGGCTATTTTCGAAGCCGGCATTTCCCTTCCCGGAGAGATGAAAAGACTGGAAGAAATCATTCATCCTACATTGGGTGCTTTTACAAATATTGGTTCCGCTCATGATGAGAATTTTCAAGATCTTGAAGAAAAGATAAGGGAAAAACTACAACTTTTTGTAGGTGTTAATGCTCTGGTTTATTGCAAAGACTATCCGGAATTGCATAAAGAAATTTCAAGTTTCAAGTTTCAAAACACTACCATTCGCTTGTTTACCTGGTCAAGAAAATCTAAAGCTGAACTGCAAGTTGGCAGGATTATGCGTGACGGTGAAGAAACGGAAATACAAGCCGTATACGAAAACAATTTTATCAACCTGAGGATTCCATTTACAGACGATGCTTCTGTTGAAAATGCCATCGTATGCTGGTCGTTAATGCTGTTAATGGATTATCCGCATGAAACA
>JAYURB010000030.1:0-4849 GCA_043756425.1 Bacteroidota bacterium | reverse complement strand
ATAGCCGGAGCAATGCAATCACTTCCTGCCTCTCCGCTTTCTCAACCGCTTCAGACTTATGGAACACTCTTTAAAGAATTTCGATATAATAGCGGACCAACAGGTCATTACAATGGACACACAGTTGCACTTACTGGAAATTATGTGGAAGTTGATTTAAATATCCGTCAACATCCCACCAATCCTACCGTATTCGAATATTATCGTAAGCACAATAGTCCACAGCAAACTGCAATGAATTGCTGGTGGGTAGCAAATACATTAGGTCCCTACCCTGCTTTAAATTATTCTCAAGCGGGAAATTATGGTGCCTCGTATGGCGCAAACTTTATCGCACCAACTAGTTTGATAAGTCCACAGGGATTTGATGTACTTGGAAATCCCCATGCTTTTTCAAGTGCTGAAGAAGCGGCCATTAATAACATGCGCCAGTTTGTGAATGGAATTTTTAATCATTCCTACTCAGATGGCTCTGCAGGTGTTGTAAATACAAGCGCCGACGCAGCCATCTTGCAGCAATTTATCAGCGACTTGTTTACAAAAGCTCAAAATCCTTCCTTCCTTAATTCCTGGGGAGCAGGAGCGGCTATGAACAATGACATGTACAACATTCTTTTCGCCAATGAAATCATAAAGACTTTCAAGCCGGAATTGCTGGTGGTTAACATGCAGGATGTTGATGTTTGCCATTTTAAATATACAGATTACGCCAACAATCTTCGCAAAGCGGATTATGCCGTTGCTCAATTGTGGAATACAATCCAGCAGACACCGGGCATGATGAATGACACGGTCTTGATTGTAGCACCGGAACATGGAAGGAATTTCTATGCCAATACTTCTGTTGACGCTTATGGAAGAAGTGCATTGGATCATACAGCACCTACAGATCCTAATTTCAGCGGAGATCCTAAACTGCAGATGGCAAGGGAAATTTTCTGCCTGGTTGTTGGTCCGCCGAATGTTGTAGTACAAAATCAGGTCATCAATACCATTATGGGAGAAAGCACAGAGATTGTTCCTGCAATTGCCAACTTGCTTGGTTTTGATTCAGCGATTTCTCCCGGACATATTAAAAACTGGACCTCGTGTCAGATAGAAGCTGCATTTATATGAAAAATATTTTTCCGGAAAATATCAATTATTCAATTACTGAAGAACATGCTTCAATAAAAACTTCTATGCGTAAAAAGTTTAACATATTTTTTCTTCTTTTATCCGTAACACTTTTTTTTACATCCTGCAAAAAAGAAAGCACACCTGACAATCCTTACGATAGCATTGACAGAAGCAATAATCAGGTAAACCCTCAAGATCCCGATCCCAATAGTATTGTCGGTTTGCATAAAAATATTTTCTTTCCCAAATGCGCTAATCCGGGCTGCCACGACGGCACCTTTGAGCCCGACTTTCGCACTGTTGAGTCTTCTTATTCTACTCTTGTTTACCAGCCGGTAAATAAGTTTACGCTTGATTCAGCTAAAATATATTCATTGCGAGTCATACCTCACAACGTCCCTGACTCCTGGCTCATCGAACGGTTGACAACATCAACATCAGAGTACATGCCATCCAATGCTGTTCGATTAAGCACCTCCGATATTGATCATGTAAAAAACTGGATCAATGCCGGATGTCCTGATAACAATGGCATTGCTGCAGTTAAACCCAATCTTCAACCAAATATTGCCGGCTATGCAGCATTTGATCCATTTTTAACACGTATAGATACTGTCCGAGTCAATAATTATCCGTTGAATCCTTTTATCCTAAAAACGGGGGTCAATGTTATGACGCTTGCTCTCGTAGCTACTGATACAGCCGACGGAATGGATGCAACCGATCCTTCTCAGTTTACAAGTCGCAAAGTAAAATTTTCAACCGATAAAAATAATTTTTCCGGAGCCATTACAATCCCTGCCGACTCATTTATTACAGGCTACAATGTCTGGCTTGCATTTGTCCCGAAGTGGCATTGGGTTTCCGGAACGACTGTCTATTTCCGTATTTATATTAATGACGGAGATCACCCAACGGATGCAGAATTTCCGAGGTATGAATCTATGGATTATTACAAAACATTGTATGCCTTTTATGTTGAATAAAAAAATCATATCCCTTTTCTCTTTTCTCATTCTGCTAGCAGGATGTAAAAAAGATGATATTAATTTCCCTGCTGAACCTGCAATTGAATTTGTCGCTATCTCTCCTGCTACTGCAAACCAATTTACGAATCCTGTAACAATTACCATTCACTACGAAGACGGCGATGGCGATTTGGGAGAAAACAAAGACGGCGTGAAAAACTGCTTTGTAAGAGACAATCGCATTGGAATTACCTATCAATACAGAATAAAACAGCTTGCGCCGGATGGAGCTTCCATACCAATCGAGGGTAATTTGAATATCGATATTGGAGGACAAGCTTTGACTGACAATTCTAACCAGCAAAGTGTGACCTATACGTTGTATCTTGTTGACCGTGCAGGCCATATAAGCAATTCCGTGACGACTAACAATGTGTCGATTATCAGGTGATGTCTTCTTTTACCCATCTTAATTTTCTCTAATTTTGAAATATCAAATTACTTCTACCTTAATTTTATTTTTTTTCAGTTCAACAATTGCATTTTCAAAGATTGAACCTATTGATATTTTAAAATCAATGAAAAAGAAATTAAACACAATTCACTCCGGTCAATATAAGGTGGACTATAAAATAAAGCTCGGTTCGAAAAGCGATACATTAAGCTACTCTGCTTCCTGTTCATTCTTAAAAGAACCGGTAACACTAGATTCTTTTGTCATAAAGTATCGCTATCGATCGAACAAAGGATGGGAGAGTATATTTAATGGAATCAACCGTTTTGTGCTGAATGCTGATAGTACGGCTATAGTTATAAATTCCAAAAATTACCCTAGGTGGGGGACATATATGAAGGGTAATGCCAATAATAGATTGTTATATGAATATTTTTTCAATACTAAAATATTCGACTTTGAAGCGGATACTACGCTTTCTTATGAACTGCTCCCACCGGCAACCATTAATAACGACTCCTGTACTGTACTTAAAGTAAGTCAGATCGATAAATCCGACAAAAGCAGTTTCATCAAAACTCTATATTTAAGGAATGAAGACTTAGTTCCTATTCAAGTAGTAACAAATTATTACTGGGAAGATATGCACGAATATTCTATCATTCAAATTTCAAATCTGAAATTAAATGATAATGGCATTTCCATAAACTACTCTGTTGATAGCATACCATCGTTTTATTCAATTTCTTCTTATAAAGAACAACAGAGAAAAAGTATTCTGAATACCGGAGAAATAATGCCTTCATGGAAACTTACCAGCCTTACTGGTGATTCGATTTCATCTGCACAATTTGAAACACCGCTTACATTAATTGATTTCTGGTATAAAGGGTGCATTCCTTGCGTCAATGCAATTCCACAATTACAAAAAATATTTGATGAGTATCGTTTGAGAGGACTTCAGGTTTTAGGGTTAAACCCGTACGATAAAAATGACGGTGATTTGAAAAAATTTCTTACTTATAGAAATGTAAGTTACCCAATTGTTCTTAATGCCAGGGAAATCGCGAATACATGTAAAGTTGATACTTATCCAACAATTTTCCTGGTCAATCAAAAAGGCAAAATTCTTTATTCCTCAATAGGATTCGATTCCGAGAATGAGACCAAGATTAGGAAAATAATAGAAGCTGAATTAAAGTAGGTTTCATACTTACATTACTTGACAATAAAATTATACATAAAGTTCATTAGTGTGTGATTTTATATATTCATTACAATATTTGTCTTTCAAAATATTTTGCCATATTTCTAAAAAGTGTAGCTTTGCAACCCTTTGCACTCTTAGCTCAGTTGGTTTAGAGCATTACCTCGACAAGGTAGGGGTCACAGGTTCGAGTCCTGTAGGGTGCACAAACACAGTGTCAGTGAGCAGAGCGGGTGAACAGTTTTTGACTGTTCACCTGTACTGTTTCTCACACTCACACTCAATCTCAGTCCGAGTCCGAGTCCGAGTCCGAGTCCGACGCAATTCAATTTTTCAACAAAACCAACTGCCCCAAATGATAAGACAAATGATTTGTCCGGTTGATAATAATATTTAATTTATTCCTGTGCTGTTCTTTTTGGAAATCCTCCATTGAAATTGAATTGTGCTTTTGAAACCATTCCTCAGCTTGAAGGCTGCCAATATGGCCGGACAGCTTTAGGTTTATACTTTTCCAATATTGTCGAAGCTCTGCTGCTGATATAGTAATCGGTTTGGATTTATCAGGGTTATTAATAAAAATATCATCCAATTGAGGATATAACTGCTCTCCAAAATTGAGCAAGGGCAACATATTATCATTAACAGCCACGAGATGTCCCAATAAATAAATTCCCCTGTTTTTGTTTGGTGAAATTTCTTTTAACAGCTGCTCATCAGTAAGCTTGTCTAATAAATTATCTGTTTCTTTTATTTTTGTGTTCCAGGCATCCAGAACCATTTTAATAAATACTTCTTTCATTATTTTAGTTATAGTTTAATTATTGTTATTTAGTTGGCTAATAAATTTATGAAACATAAAAATTGAAAGTTAAGAATTTAAATATTGATAACTAATAAGCAAATAATTTTACCCAAAAATCATAATTTACTGACTCCTAATAAATTATTTTGACAATTAAAAATGAATGATATTCAATTACTTTATTCTTGACTCCGACTTAGACTTTTTTTTCAATCCCTTATTTCCATCCACTACTATTAATTATTTAATTTTATTCATTTACAAACAACGATTATTGATCCGTTAGCTATCGGATC
>JAYURB010000029.1:0-4850 GCA_043756425.1 Bacteroidota bacterium | reverse complement strand
AAAACTAAAGGAGCATTGTTCCAGATAGAGTCATATATACAAGGAAAGGATCCTCCTTGTGCAGGATCATTGCTTTTATATTTAGGCTTCGGAGGTTTAACCAATGAATCAGGAATGGTAAAACATACCATTGTATCACGGCAATTGAGAACACAATGTTGCAGGGTTTGTGCGACTGTCTGAACACTATTAGTAATAAAACAAAAAAACAATACATAAAGTAGCTTCTTTTTCATTTTTGTAAATAGTGAAAAAGATTGATGAGGATTAACTAAGCTCTTACTTTCATCAGAAGTAATTAATGTCGTATTAAAGACATTTAGTTCAGGAGAATTGTTAAGTAAAATTTTCATGTGTTTATTAAATTATAGTTGTGAATGATTTTATGAGTAAATGCAATTAATCGTTAATATTTTGCCTTTCAGATAGGCTAGATGTGCTTTTAATAGAATCTGTCTGTTCCTTATCTGCCAAAATATAATTTTCAGTTTCTTCCTTTTCAAAAACAAGATAAGCTTTAGAAATCAAGACGTCTTTCCAATTTAAAATTTGCTTACGATTCAGATCAAATTTTTCCATAAGTTCCTGAATAGAAAATTTTCCGGAAATGGCTTCTAATGCTACCCTTGCCTTATACAATGAGGTGAATTTCCTTTTTTGTTTTTTTATAATTTCCATTCCGAAGTTATAACCTTTTTTTAAAGATTATAAAGTTGAACTCTTTTTTCGAATTTTAATAGCAACTTTTATAGATGGTATTAAAAAACCAACATTTGGTGGAATTAACTTAATAGTTGGTAAAATTGACTAAAAGCTCAAAAAAATTGCAAAATCGAAGAAATGTAAAAAACGTCTTTAGAGTTAGTGTTTTGTCATCAATTCAAGAAATTCCTCTTTCTTCCTTCGGGAAATTTCAGCGACAGAGCCATCACTCATGTGAACAAAATATCCATCGAGGCGACTGAACCTCTTTACGTGTTTAAGGTTAATTAAGTGTGAATTATGAGAACGAAAAAAATTCTGATCGTGGAGTATTTGTTCATACTCCTTAATATTCTTTGTTCCTGTATACTTTTCATTACTGATGAAAATATGGGTATAGGTACCATCGGCCTGAAGACGAATTATGTCTTCCGGAGCCAGAAACACAAAGCCGTCCTTTACGGGAACCGCAAGTTTTTGTGATCCTTCATTGTTAAGATTTTCAAGTAGAGAAGTATATTGTTCTGTGTTATTTCCTTCAACCGCAGAAGCGTTTTTAACTGCTGCTATTAGTTCATCCGTATCAACAGGTTTTAACAGATAATCAAAGGCTGAAAATTTTATTGCTTTTATAGCATAATGAGAGTGTGCTGTAACGAAAATAATTTTGAAATCAATTTTGCCGGCACGTCTGATTAGGTCGAACCCTGTTCCGTTTGGCATTTCAACATCAAGAAAAACCAGATTCGGTTTATGCTTTTTAAGAAATTCCAAAGATTCCTCAACAGATGACGTTTCACCAATTATGCTAACAGTAGGGCAATATTCAATCAGCAACTTTTTCAGGGTATTCCGATTCGCTTTTTCGTCGTCAACAATTAGAGCATTCAGCATGATTTATTGAATAAGCATTATCTTTCAAATTTAGTTAAAATAAAATTAAATTGAAAGGGTAGCTTAAAGTACAACTTCAACCCTTGTTCCTGCCTGACTTCCATCCTTGGCAGTCAGGTTGGTTATTTGAACACTTATGTTTTTATTATAAACTTTGTTGTAAGCTTTTATTCTTTCTGAATTTAATGATGTGCCGTGCGAAATGTGATTGACTCTGTTGCTTGAATTCCATTTTTGAGATTCAGTAGTGCCAACTCCATTGTCTTCAATGGCTATGATGATTTTTTCATTTTCTTCTCTTACGGCTATTAATATTTTACCTCCTTTATTCATTCTGCTTATTCCATGCTTGATTGCATTTTCTACATACGGCTGAAGTAACATGGAAAGTAAGGTGATATCAGAAGGGTCAATACCCTCATCAAAGCGAATTTCGAACTCGAAGCCCTTTTCAAATCGAAGCATTTCGTGAGCGACATAGTTCTTAATTGCTTCTAATTCCTCTTCTAAACTGATTTCCTGTACTTCTGAATTATCGAGTGTGTATCTTACAAGCTTAGAGAATGAGGTTAAATATTTTTCAGCGGAGGCGAGGTCGTGATTCTGCATGTAATTACGTATAGAATTCATTACATTGAAAATGAAATGAGGATTCATTTGAGCACGCATAGCAGTTAACTGAAGAGATGCTTGCTTGCGTTCTGCTTCAAATTTTTGTTTTAGTTGCTTGAGTTTGTTTCTGTATAGAAGGTAAATGAAAGCTGAAATTAAAGCAGCCATGATTATTCTGAACCAAAGCGATTGCCACCATGCCGGAAGTATTTCAAAAGAGATTGTTGCCGGTATTTTGCTATAAATACCTGAATTATTTATGGCAGAAACCGAGAAACGATATTGCCCCGGATTCAGTGAAAGGAATTCCACACTTCTCCCGAAAATTGTAGAAGAAGTAGTATCCTTACCGGAAATCAAATGGTAGTTATATTTTATTTTCCCGCTGCTTCTGAATGATATTCCTGTGAAATCAATGTGAATGTTGTTTTGGTTATATTTTAATACAATATTTTCGCCAAAGGCTGTATCTGAATTATTTATTTTAAATGATTTTATAGCAACCGGAGGATTGGTGAAATTAGTAAAATCAGTTCGTGAATTAAAAAATGATATACCGGAATTGGAAGCTGCATAAATTGTATCATTAAGTTCAGTGATTCCTGTAATCTCATCACTAAATAATCCATCGCCATAATTAATATTTGTAATACTATAGTCTGTATTTTTTGAATTTTGAAATACAATCTTGCTTATTCCCTTATTGGATGTACACCATATTTGATTCTCTCTAATCAAAATTTTATTGACCAAGTTACTGCAAAGTCCATTCCTTTCATCAATTGTTTGAATACTATCACCTTCCAGAATCAAAAGCCCCTTGCCCTTTGATGCCATAACAATTTTATTTTTATACATTTTGATGTCATCAATTCTTAAATCCGTGAGGTCTTTGTGCAATGGGGATAAGGTTTTACTTATAAGATTAAAAACAAAACCCCCTCTTGAACAGCCAAGTATAATTCGATTTTGTGAATCCCTTATTAAGCAGTTTATTCTCTGTCCAAGAAAGATGTTTTCAATGACAGAGTCGTTTCGGATAATAAAGAAAAATGTTGTACCGGCTGCATAATAAATTTCATTTGAATCTTTGACTAGTTCTGTTTTAATTCCGAAAACGTTTTTATTGTAAATTGGATAATATTTTTTATTTTTTATAAACCCCGGGTTTGATCGGCTTAACAGAATTCTTTCATCTTCAAAATAAGTCAGATTGAAGATCATCGAATTGTAATCAGGTTTGCCCGGAATAAACATAATTTCTTTTTTAGTAGCATGTATTTTAACCAGCATTCCATTCCAGCAACCTGCATATATATTGGATTTCTTATCGCTTACAAGGCTAATGGGTTTTTGAAACGGCTCCTCATTAAATGGAATCCCCTGAATTCCATATCCCGGCATATAAAAGACGCCTTTATCCAGCGTAGTAAACCAATAACCACCTTCGCGATCTTGTAAAATTCCTGTAATACTGTTTTCAGCAAGATAATTAGCAATTATGGTAGAATTATTGACATCGATTTGAAAAGCTCCTGATTCTGTGCCGACCCATAAATTTTGATTTTGATCTTTTGAAAGGGTAATTAGCTTTCCCGGCAACTTTGAAATTAATTTAATTCCATTTCTGTTTTTTTCGTACAAAGATTTTCCGGAAGAAAAAATAAGTTTATCATTAGACAGTCGTAAAGCAGATATTCTATCTTTGCCGTTTTCAGGAATAGTAAAAGTATCTGAAACGTTATTTAAAGAATGTATAAATCTTGCATTTGGAATTTCTCTATAATAATTATAGGATACGAGAACATTGTTGGGTGTATGTTCATCGATAATGTAATTTATGCTTCCGAGATTTTTTATACTGTGCCTCCAAATATAATTTCCTGAAGAGTCTATTTTTAAGATTCCAAATGAATGAACAGACACATAAACATTCTCCTTGCTATCAACATAAAAAGACGTTGGAATTCTTCCCTGGCTTTCTTTTAGCAAAAGATTATTGTATTTATACGCATGGACTTTCCCATTTTCGTAATAATATACTCTGCATGAAAAGGAAAGCATCCAAATTCGACCCAATGTATCTTCTTGTAAATTAAATACCGTGTTATCCGTAAGTCCATCGAGATAAGTAAATGTTTTAAATTCATAACCGTCGAATCTTGCAACTCCCCTGTCCGTACTAAACCATATGTTGCCCTTTTTATCTTCTAAAATGGAATATACTTCACTGCTGGGCAATCCGTTTTCTGTCGTATAGTGTCTGAAATAGGGCGCACTTTCCTGTCCGCTTAGCATATTGATAAAATACGCCTGGAGAAAAACGATTATTAGAAAGCACTTATTGCCCGGCAGAGAAAACATTCTTATTGTAATTTTCCCTAATTTATGCTTATTATTTTTCTTAAGCAAAAACTTAATTTTAAAAAAGAAACGGAGGCTTTTGATGGCCTCCGTTCCGGATTTATTTGTGTTTTGTTAAGTGTTGGTGTTGTTTACTTGCTAGTTCCCTTACCTGAAGGGATGATCAAATTCTTTCATTCTTTTTGTTTTTGTCATGGTCTTTTTTGTTTTTTGAGATAATTAAACTATTTATTAATTTGTTTAGAAAAATCTTGGATTCGTAATGGTTTTGCTGCGAT
>JAYURB010000028.1:0-4853 GCA_043756425.1 Bacteroidota bacterium | reverse complement strand
TAGTAAATTTAGTAAACATGTATTTATGCAAGTGATGGGAAAACTGGATAATCGGCTTCAAAAGTTTTTGAGGAATAAGTATAAAATAGTTTCTGTATAGGGATCAGTGGACATGCTGAAAGGTATTAAACATGAAAACCCGAAGCTATTTGCACATTGGCGCCTATCGAACCCGAGGTAGATTGAATAACAAGAGCCGTATGAAGGGAGATCTTCACGTACGGTTCTGTGAGAGGATTAGGTTGAAATATCTTTTCCTACTCGACCATTCGTCCGTTGTTTTGTAATTCGACTATGCTCAGTAACCAAACTGTGTGATATTCCTGCCTGCATTGCATTTCGGCAGGCAGGCATCCACTTTTCAAGGCTCATCGTCTTTAAATAATTCCAAAATCTGGTGCGGAGAATTGAAAAAACCCAGTTGTTTTCGTTCTTCAGCTCTTTTATTTAAATATATGCAGGAACATATAAGTATGAAACTCGAAACTGCTATGATTTGAATATTGCTCACTCCTATTTTTACCTAAAATATTTACAACATGGGAAGAGGCCTTCATTACAACAACTATAAAGATAAATCCTATTTCTTAACAATGACAGTTGTCGATTGGGTCTATCTGTTCACGCGTCTAACGCAGAAACAACTAATAATTGACTCGCTGAAATAATGTCAGGAAAATAAAGGGTTAAACATTTTCGGCTGGTGTCTGATGCCATGTCACCTGCACCTGATTGCAAACACTAAAATCCCGTTTGATCTCGATAATGTAGTACGGGACTTCAAACGTCATACTTCTAAGAATGCAATACTACTAATCGAAAATTCACCGGAAAGTCGCAGAGAGTGGCAGCTGGACAAATTTGCTCTTGCAGGCAAGACACATCCCAAAAATAAAAATCACAAGGTGTGGAGGGATAAAAATCATGCAATTGAATTGTTCTCAGAAAAAGTGACTTGGCAAAAACTGAAATACATACATCGCAATCCTGTTATTGACAAAATTGTTTACAACGAACAGGATTATCTTCCCGATAACTACCGGGATAGTTCAGCCCGGAATTATTATGGGCTGCCCAATGTTCTGGAAATTGATTGTCTGACACCACCGGCTACAACTGTGACGAGCAGGAATTTCTTTAATACATGATTACTTCAAGGCAAACTTGATTGCTATTTCTAAGACGATGAGCATTGAAAAGTGGATGCTTGCCCGCTAACTGGCTGGAATATCCACAGCTTGGTTGCTGAGCTGAGTCGAAGTACAAAACAACGGATAAATATCCGAAGCGCGGTAGTTGCTTTTGGCTGAAGCAGGAAATAAGTACGTCGCAGTGGGGGAGAGATAAACCGAATCAAATAAATCTCCATTGAAAAAACTAAATCTCCTTATTAACCCAATTATTTATACTCCAATGTTATTAATTTTCATTTTTGCGATGAACCTAATAGGTAATGTATTTCTGCCATTTTTACAATTTTCAATTCATTAAAATACAATCTTAAATAAGTGCATTCAGTTTTACCTGGCTGTCGTTTTAATTTACAAGGCTTAGAAACTAAGTACTCAAAATAATTATTTTTTACTCCTGTCGGATTCCCTAAAATATTAATCACGGAATCCATTGGAATATTATATAAACAGTATTTATAAGTTGAATCCAGCTTGAATAAAAATTTATCACTTGTTAGATAATACAAAGTATCAGGGTTGAATTTCCAATTGTCTTTCAATTCGGCTTTTAATTTTAATATACAATCAATGTTTTGCCCGATTTTTTTAGGGGTATTACAGCAAGCAAAAACGACAAAACATAAAATTATAAATCGACTTATCATCCCTGTTTTATCAGCTTACTATTATATAAATAATTGCCAACTCTTACTGTAACTATATAATAGCCATTTGCTAATCTGTCAATTGGAATTTCCGTTATGTTAAGCCCAGCAACATTTATTTCAGATTCATATATGACTCTTCCTGTAAAATCAATAATTGATATTGTAACAAGCGATTCTTTTCCGACTTCAAATTCAATATAACATTTAGTCGATACAGGATTTGGAAAAATATTCAATGAAATGTCAGGTTTATTTATTTCTTTTATTCCGATTACATTAGAACAATGAGATTCGGTTCCAATAGCCATTCTTGCAAGAGGGCAAATGGTTGTATCAATCATTAATGAGTGAGTCACTACATAAATTCCTCCTTCAGAAGCTGATTCATCATAATTCAATTTGATATTTCTGTTATTGGCCTGAACACCATTAAAACGAGACCCAGCATTCATTAATGCATTTTGATCATTGACGTGGGTTAATGCACAAGCATGTCCGAATTCATGTATTAAAGTTTCAAAGAAATCCCAGTTACCAGCTTGAATGTCAACCGAACGACTTGTATCAATTTTGAAAATTGGTAATAAATCCTTATTCATTGCTACATCAATTTCATATATATATGCAGTACTACACCCTAATGAGTAATCTTTCCATGTATTTGTTAAACCTAAAATAGACGAATCCATCGATTGAAAAGAAACTGTATTTACAGAATCTATTTTTTGAGCCATATCTAAAAAAGTTGTATCTGTACCTAATTGAAAATTAACTCCTGTCACACAAACCCATTGCTTAATTGTATTATCTAAGCAAACTAGCCTGTCCGGATAATGACTAAAAAATGAATCGGGTCTAAATATAAATGCGTGATTATTTAAATCATTAATTGGACTTAAATTGCAAAATAATTTCTTATTCAAAGGATTTACATATCTATTTTCAACTCCGTAATGAATATTCAACCAAGCATACAAGTCCGTAATAACAAAACCAGAATCATTTTTTATTGATAATTGTCCTGTTCCAGGATTATCATATGCAGAAATTAAAAGCGAAGGAACAACGAATTTAATTAAAGTATCTGTCCAACCATTTGGTAAAATATCAATAGCATCCAAGGGAACGTCGAGGTTAACAACATTCGCACTTTTAAGGAATACATTCCCTGTTCCCTGAGTATTTCCAAATCCGAAACCGTTAATAGTAACAGTATCGCCAACACCTGCGTTAACCGTATCTGGAGTAATGCTAGAAATGTATCGCGTTCCACATCCAGTAAAATTTACAGGGTTAATGCAGTGTACACTATTATAAATTTGATTTGTGGGTAACATTGAATCAACTAATACGTAATGATTAAGCAACAGAGAAGGTGCTTGATAGGGAGTAACAATACTAGGAACATTACAATTTTCTATTTCAATGACTAGCCTAGCAATAGAAACAGGAGTAGTTGATAACGGTAAAAAATGATAGTTAACTATCCAGGTATACTGATTAAAATGCGTATTAATCTTTAAAGAATTTGGTCCTCCAGTAGGATCATCACCTATTGTAATTGGATTTATGCCATATGTACTTGTATCTGAAAAAAAAGATGAAGGGAAAATATGTGCTTTTCCGCTTGTATAAATATTTGTTCCAAAGGTTAAAGAGTCATACCTTAACCTTAAGCTTGCGTAGCTAAAATAAATAGTATTTAAACTATCGCTAAGTTGTATATCAAATGCAAATGCTTTATGCCCCTGAAAAGTAATTACTGCCGGATTAGCTAAAGAATATGTTAATGATGTATCTGAACTGGAATTCGCAATTATTGAATCTAGATTAGAATTAATTTGTGAAGCTGGGGAGTTACAATCAACAAAATTCAATTGAGTATACAATTCCACCATATCATAGACTTGTGCAAGACTATCTAAACGAAATTGCCAATAGTCAACAACATCAGGGTTCACCTTATCATCCATAAATCTAATAAATCCCTGTGCATTACATACCGTTTCCAATACCTGATAATTTGATTCTTGGAAAAAGTCAACAGTTGAATGTTCACGATTTGACTGAACACTAAGAAAGATTCCTTTATCGCCGACTCTCAAGTTTAAATTATGAGAAATATCTAAAAGTATATTTCCGACCTGACCCCCAAGTAAAATTAATTCTACAGTACCACAATTTAAATTACCTTTAAATATTTTTTTGATATCTAATGTTAATGACCTATAAATATAATTACCCTCACCATTCCAATACCCGTCAACACGAATTACTTCTCCTTCAAATATGTATTCTGCTCGACTAATTCTGTCGGCAATATCTTGAGGTATTACTTGTGCATACAAATTAGATAAACAAAGTAAAAGAATAATCGAGAGTAGAATAGATTTCATATTAATATGTTTTTAAAAATTTGAATATGTAAACTTAATAAAATATATTTCTTAAAACAAGGTCTCATAAATTGAATTAATAGCATGCCTAACCGTCCTGAAATATGGCACAACGAACACAATTACAATTTTTTGTCATTAATTTCTTTTATTTTCTTTTCTAAACCGAAAATTATCTTTTGCAATCTAGCAGCTTCCTCATAATTTTCTACTTTAATTACCTTAGCTATTGAATCTTTATGAGTTATTACTCTCTCCTCTAAATCCTTTAATGTTCCTTTGAAATTGACCTCAGCTGCTATGGTACAAATACAGAAAAATCATTTGACGCATCTTCAGCAATATAAAAATCAGCTTCCCCGTCATTATTCCAAAGATCTTCCATCTGATTTACCCAGCTGCGACGGACTTGTCAACCAATTGTTTTTAATTTTCATATCTCAAAACTAATCAATTTTGCGCTGCTTCGACGGTCCCGATAGCTATCGCATTGGCGTCAGGCTAAGCGACAAGTTTATATTGAAGCTGCCTGGCATTTTCTCTGTCTTTACGCTTATCATAAGCACAATTGATTTTTATTAATTCGATTATTTTCTTTTGAAAATTACTTGATATTA
>JAYURB010000027.1:0-2128 GCA_043756425.1 Bacteroidota bacterium | reverse complement strand
AGAATCCTGCCGTTAGAAAGGGTTGTCATAATGCCAAGAACTATATCAGCACGGCTTATGGCTTCTTTTAATTTAATTTTTACAGCCCCATCGACCGTATTTCCATTCTTGTCTACAAAGGAGTTTTTGTTAATACGAATAAGTGTTCCGGACTTGCCTGTAAGGAAGGTGTCCTTATTAGCATCAATGGAAAAGACAGATTCCGGCAAATTAATTTCATTAAAGACATTGTTAATGCTTTTGGATAACGGCTTGTTTGTTTTATTGCAGGTATACATACATGCAATAACAAGAGATAATAGGACGATTAGCTTTTTCATATTATTTTGGTTTTTCTTATTAATACAAGAATTTGAGGTAGGTAACCCTTCATATGAAAATATTTATATCGGCTTCAAAATTGGGTTACCTTTGGCTTTTTCGCATATTAAGTACCATGACGGAACAATATTCTGATGCATTTCTGTTACAATTGATATCCCGGGCTGACTCGAAAGCTTTCAGTTATTTGTATAAAACACATTTTAATATGATCAGAAACCTGGTAGAAAAAAATTCAGGTACTGCTGACGATGCATCTGATCTTTTCCAGGAAGTACTCATTATAATATATGAAAAAGTGTTGGATAATAGACTTCGGCTTACCTGTTCACTGAAAACATATATATATTCTATAGCACGGAATCAATGGCTGAATAAGTTAAAGGCTGAAAAGAGGTATACTTCTTTAAATAATTTCGAAAGTTTCATATCGATTGAAGAGGAACCGGATAATACTCCGACAATTAATCTCGATAATTTATTAAATGAAATTGGTGAAGCTTGCAGGAAACTGCTTATTCTATTTTATTACAAAAAAAGATCAATGCAGGAAATCTGTAAAGAGTTGAATTATTCCAATGCCGATTCTGTGAAAAATCAAAAGTATAAATGCATGCAACGATTAAAAAAAATGGCAGATAACAGAAAGTAATGGAACTTAAAGAGGAAGATATCGATATTCTAGACCGTTTTTACAGAAATGAACTAACGGAAAAAGAAAAGGTAAGTCTGCAATCCAGAATGAAAGAGAAGGATTTTGCTGATGTTGCAATTTCTTATCTTAAAACTATTGAGATTGTAAAGGAATTAGGCAGAAATGAGCTTCGATCAATTTTAACATCTGTCAAGAATGAGATTGAATCAGCAATGGAATTTGAAGAATATAAACCGTCCAAAACAGGAAATGGATTCGGTACGGGTGGAATAATTTTAGCAATTATAATCGTGATTATTGTTTTTGTGGCTTGGATGTTTTTTTCAGGGAAATTGAATTCTGAAAAAATTCAGAATAGTTTTCCCGATTCTGAATTGGTTGATACTGTTTATCATTACAAGGTGCAAAGAGATACTATTGTATCAAACAAGTCGCGTTCTGAAAAAAAGGACACAATAGTACGTAGACATTCAGATACAGTATTTGTGCGTGAACGCATAGTGCCATCAAATAATGGGAATAGTTTAATAAAAACAAATGGAAAAGATGTTCCTTTATCAGATTCAATGAATTATATGATCCGTTAGCTGTAATTTATTTTAAATATAGAACAAACTCTATCAGTCAAATTAAACCATAACAGGAATGTTAAATTTTAGAATTAAAAATTATACCATTAAAGTATATTCTTTTTCCAAACAGGAAATTCAATCTTTTAATAAACAAACAACTTTCCCTGCCCGCTCACTTTCCCTGAATTGAATTTATAAATATATACATTGTTGCGAGGTAATGTTATTTGCTGTGTTGCTTGTTTGTTAATAAACATTTCCATTACTATGCTTCCCTTTAAGTCGTAAATTGTTAGCCGGCCTTGAACGTTTTCGCCATTTACTGCCTCAACAGTTCCGTTCGAAGAATCCTGAAAAATTCTAAAGGAAGCCTGATTGATATCTGTATTTATTATGGAACTAGTGAAGTTACTATCAACTCCAAGTTTCCCAATGATAAGAGAAAAAGCCCCGGAAGCATAAACATTAATATTAATAGCTTCAACGGTATCTGAATTTCCTAATCCTGAAAAATTTGAAATTAAATTTTCCCAGCTGCCATTAAAAGCGGGATGAAATATAGCATAAGCAGAGGAAAGAC
>JAYURB010000026.1:0-4858 GCA_043756425.1 Bacteroidota bacterium | reverse complement strand
AAATAATCATCATAGCATCCCCATAACTATAAAACCTATATTTCTCTTTCACCGCTACCTTGTAAGCATTCATAATATGCTCATAGCCTCCAAAAGCTGCTACCATCATCAATAAAGTTGATTCAGGCATGTGAAAATTTGTAATCATACAATTGCAAACACTGAAATCATAAGGAGGGAAAATAAATTTATTCGTCCATCCGTCGAAAGGTTTTAATTCTCCCTGTGTCGAAACAGAAGTTTCAACAGCACGCATCACAGTCGTTCCAACAGCACAAATCTTTTTCTTATTCGCTTTTGTTTTATTGACGATGTTGCAGGCTTCCTGTCCAATGATGACTTGTTCAGAATCCATCTTATGTTTGGTAAGATCTTCAACCTCTACCGGTCTGAATGTGCCCAGTCCGACGTGAAGCGTAACTTCAGCAAAATTTAATCCTTTTAACTCAAGCTTTTTTACCAACGACATACTGAAGTGTAATCCTGCTGTAGGAGCAGCAACAGCGCCTTCATGCCTTGCGAAAACTGTCTGGTAACGATCAACATCTTCCGGCTCTGCTTTACGTTTAATGTATTTAGGAAGTGGCGTATTGCCAAGCATCGTAATTGTTTTCTTGAAGTCTTCGTATGGACCGTCAAAAAGAAATCTTAAAGTACGGCCTCTCGAAGTAGTATTATCAATTACTTCTGCAACAAGAAGATCATCTTCTCCAAAATACAATTTATTGCCAATTCTGATTTTACGTGCAGGATCAACAAGCACATCCCATAAACGGCTTTCACGATTTAGTTCACGTAATAAAAAGACTTCAATTTTGGCACCTGTCTTTTCTTTATTGCCATATAAACGAGCAGGAAATACGCGGGTGTTATTCACAACCATGGTATCACCTTCATTAAAATAAGAAAGTATGTCCTTAAAATGTTTATGCTCGATTTTTCCTGTTTTACGGTCAAGAACCATCAAACGAGCATCTTCCCTGTTTTTGGCGGGATGAGTCGCAATCAGAGTATCCGGTACATGTATTTTAAATTGTGATAATTTCATAACGAGAGGTTTTCAGAGAGTTTGGGGGCGGCAAATATAGTGTAAGGACCCCCCCCTTGTAAAGGGGAAATGAATATATTTATAAAATAAGTTTAACTAATTAATATTTTGTTTATCAAATAGTTGAAACAAAAATTCTTCCGGGTTCAAAGCGTCTTTTAGCAAATAATCACCTATTCTTGTCCTGCAAAGTGCTGATAAATAGGCTCCTGTGCCTAATTTGACACCAAAATCATAAGCAAGTGATCGAATGTAGGTTCCTTTTGTGCAAACGACTCTAAAGTCTACTTCCGGTAGCCGGATTCCGGTAATTTCAAAAGTCTTAATTGTCACTTTTCGCGGCTCCAAAACGAAATCTTCACCCTTCCGCGCTTTTTCATATGCTCTGACTCCTTCAACTTTTTTAGCCGAATGAACCGGAGGCGTTTGCATTTGAATACCACACATAGAAGAGGCTGTCGCATATATTATTTCTTCCGTAACGGCATCGTATGGTAAAAAGTTCATAGGAGCAGTTTCAAGGTCAAAGGATGGAGTAGTGGCCCCTAAAACAAGCGTCCCTGTGTATTCCTTTTCAGCATCCTGGATTTCATTTATTTTTTTTGTTAGACTTCCTGTGCAAACGACTAATAAGCCTGTTGCCAATGGATCAAGTGTACCGGCATGTCCAACTTTATAGTTTTTTATTTTGCTTCTTTCTTCAACGGGAAACTCTTTCTTCCTTTCTTCTAACAAAGGCTTCCTAATCTTCTTAATTACATCAAACGATGTCCATCGCAGAGGTTTGTTTATAAGTATAATCTTGTCTGCCACAATAAAAATTAAATCATTGAAAGAGTAAATCCCATGGCATAAAGCACCAGTATTGTTAAACCAACGAATATGCGATAGTACCCAAAAATCTTAAATCCATTTTTTGTCAGGTAAGAGAGGAAAGAACGAATTGCAATGGCTGCAACAATAAAAGCTACAATGTTTCCAATGGAGAGCAATATCAATTGATCCTTATCCAGACTTAAGCCTTCTTTATAAAAATCATACAGATCTTTTACTGTAGCCCCAAACATAGTTGGCACAGCAAGAAAAAATGAAAATTCAGCTGCAGCTTTTTTATTCAGACCCTGAGTCAGTCCGCCTATAATTGTTGCTGCAGATCTTGAAACACCTGGAATCATAGCAAGCACCTGGAACATTCCAATGTTAAAAGCCTTTTTATCTGAATCAATTTCTGCAAGTCCCTTTTCTTCTGCTTTCTTAATCCATTTGTCTAGAAGTAAAAAGATAACTCCACCAATCAATAAGGTAATGCCGACTATTACTACATTTTCCAGCATTCTGTCAATGTATTTTTTAAATAGAAGTCCTGCTATTACTGCAGGAATAAATGCTATCAACAATTTTTTATAGAAATCGAATATTTCTTTTTTACTTTTCCCAACAGGTAAAAATCTTTTCCAATAAATTACAAGTACAGAAAGAATGGCCCCAAGCTGAATAGCTACTGTAAAAAATTTTGTAAAACGATCGCTTGCAATGCCCATCATAGAGGAGCCAATGATAATATGGCCCGTAGAAGAAATTGGCAAAAATTCAGTCAGGCCTTCAATAATAGCAAGTATGATTGCCTGAACAATTGACATGGATAAAAATTATTTATTAAAGTGAAGGCTTTCCTAAGTTAATGGAATTATTCCTTTGACTTTTTCATAATTGCAAAAATCTCAATTACGAAACCTGATATTACAAGGATAGGAGCAAGGGTAATGCGACGGAAACTGAAAACGGAAGGATCCCAGACAGCAGGGTCTTCACTACCTCCACCGGTCATGAGTATAAAACCAAGAAAAATTATTGCTAAACCGGTGAGCATTAAAACATAATTTTCTCTTCCAAATGGAAAATCAATGGTTGGCTTTATTTCTTTTTTCGCCATGGTGTTTATTCTTAATTAAAATTTGGGAGTGCAATAATAAGAAAATTATTCCCCATTTTTCTAATATAAATCATCGACACTTCTTTTTAAGTGCCTGTTGATTGCAAAATAAGTGCTCAAACCTGAAAGAATAAAGCCAAAAACGATTACTCCTAAAAAAAGTATTCCCAGAATTCTTATATCCGATAACTGACCAAATTCAGGAAATCTTTGCTGAATCAGGTAAATTATTCCTGATAATAAAACAATACTCACTAATCCTGCAATAAATCCATGCATAAGACCCCGTTTAAGAAAAGGCCAGCGAATAAAACTTTTTGTTGCCCCAACCAATTGCATGCTTTTAATTAGGAATCTTTTCGAATACAGCGAAATCCGAATGGTATTATTAATTAGGACCATAGCAATAAATAATAAAAGTCCGCAGACAATCAGAATAATCATAGCCAGTGTGCTAAAATTTTTGTTCATCTTATCTACTTCGTTTTGCTGGTAGGTAACTTCAACTACATTTTTATTGGAACTAAGCGTTTCTTTTATCTTTTCCAAACTGTCGGGCCGGGCATATAAAGCATTAATATTTACATCAATCGTTGCCGGAAGAGGATTCGATTCCAGCATGCCTAAAGCGCCTTCGCCTAGATCTTTTTTAAGGCTGTCGAGGGCTTCTTCTTTTGAAACATATCTGGATGATCTTACATAGGGTAATTGATTGATAGAGGCTATATACTTATTCAATTCAGCTTCCTCTATATTGTCTTTTAAAAAAATATTCAATTGTACATGCTCCCTGACGTAGTCGGAAATTTTCTTCGCATCCAATACAAGTAATCCAAGCAGCCCAAGCATGAAAAGTACCAGTGAAATACTGATAACGGATGATGCATAGGACGACCTAAGTCTTTTGACGCCTTCTTTCGAAGTTTTAATTTCTGTCATGGAGGAATTGCAATTTCTGCAAAGTAACTCTTCTTTATCCTTTACATTTCGTCTTAATCATCTTATTTTTTTACATTCGCATGTTCACAATGGAATATAATTTTAAAACAGTAGAAAAAAAGTGGCAAAAATTCTGGAAGGAAAACAATTCCAACCATACTGACATTGATCAGTCAAAGCCCAAATACTATGTGCTGGATATGTTTCCCTATCCTTCCGGCGCCGGATTACATGTGGGTCACCCTTTGGGTTACATCGCTTCCGATATTTATGCGCGTTACAAAAAACTGTGTGGTTATAATGTGCTTCACCCAATGGGATTTGATTCCTTTGGTCTTCCTGCTGAGCAATATGCCATTCAAACCGGCCAGCATCCTGCCATTACCACAGAGGAAAATATTAAACGTTACAGGGAACAACTCGATAATATAGGTTTCTCTTTTGATTGGGACAGAGAGGTACGTACTTCTGATCCTGATTATTATAAATGGACACAATGGATTTTCATACGTCTTTTTGATTCCTGGTATAACCGCTTAACAAATAGGGCTGAACCCATTGAAACGCTTATCACCCTTTTTCGCAACCATGGAAATGTTGATGCAGATATTCCTTCCGGAGAAGCTGACTATTTTTCATCAGATGAATGGCTTGACTTCAGCGAAAAAAGGCAGCAGGAAATTCTCCTGAAATACAGACTTGCCTATATATCTGAAGCTACTGTTAACTGGTGCCCGATTCTCGGAACAGTACTGGCCAATGAAGAAGTAAAAGACGGTGTTAGTGAGCGCGGAGGCTATCCTGTAGAAAAGAAAAAAATGAAGCAATGGAGTCTTAGGATTAGCGAATATGCTCAGCGTTTATTACTTCTTCATTGGCCAGTACTGTTCCGAGAATCGGGCACCAGTTAACAGTAGCTTCAGATATATAGGCAAGTC
>JAYURB010000025.1:0-4862 GCA_043756425.1 Bacteroidota bacterium | reverse complement strand
TCCTGGATGTATTATTTTTTACTGAAAGTTCATAGTTGACTACCTGCAAACGTAATAGAATTTCAAGCAATGGGCCTTTATCCTGCAAGGATCTAAGTCCGGGAGTATTGGGAGAACTAACATTAACAGCAAAGTAGTCAACAAGAGAAAAGAGTTCTCTGAAGCAGATTTCGTAATCATTTAAAGCAAGTTCATTGGGGGTACTTTTATTTTTTCCGATGTTACCACCGATAATAATTCTGCTTTTCCGACCTTTAAGCCGAAGAGCCATTTCTTTAACACCCGAGTTGTTAAATCCCATCCTGTTTATCAGGGCTTCGTCGGCCGGAAGTCTGAACATCCTTGGTTTTTCATTTCCAGGCTGAGGCAGAGGAGTAACAGTTCCAACTTCAATAAATGCAAATCCAAAACAAGCAAGTTCCTGAACAAAGTCGGCATTTTTGTCTAACCCGGCTGCAAGTCCGACAGGATTGGGAAAATCAATTCCGAAAACATTTTTGTGAAGACGATTATCGGAGACAGAGAAAATTTTTGAAGATAAAAACGATGCTCCTGGAATCTTAAAAATAAGTTTAAGAAAGCTAAAGGCCAGATTATGGGCATTCTCCGGGTTGAAACAAAATAAGAATGGGCGAATTATCGCTTTGTAAAAATTCACTTTGTAAAAGTACAAAGACGGATTGAATATGGATGAAAATTTACTCAAAATTTGAGACATAATTATACACACCTCATTTCACAAAGAAAACTGTTGAAAATTTTAAAAATATTATTTAGGTGGTTCAAATATTTTTTTTAGGTTTGTCTAAATTATTTTTTTATGCAACTATCCTTTTCCGAAGAAAATTATTTAAAAGCTATATTTAAGATTCGCGAAGGTAAATCCGGCAATAAAATAACTACCAATGCCATTGCACTTGCTGTTGACACTACACCTGCATCTGTTACCGATATGGTACAGAAACTTCACGAAAAAAAAATGGTGAATTATCAGCGTTACCAAGGAGTTTCCCTTACGACAAAGGGCGAAAAGTCAGCTGTTAGCGTTATTCGCAAGCACCGTTTGTGGGAATTATTTCTTGTTTCAAAACTTGGTTTCTCATGGGATGAAGTACACGATATAGCCGAACAGCTTGAACACATACAATCAGACACTCTGGTAAAAAGACTTTATTCTTTTTTGGGAAAACCAAAATGGGATCCGCACGGAGACCCCATACCTGATGAAAAGGGAAATTTTTATTCTCCAAAAACCATTCTGCTTACGCAAGCAGAAAAGGAAATTAAGTATGAGCTGTGCGGAGTAATTGACCATTCACCTGACTTTCTTAAGTACCTTGACAAACAAGGATTAACCATAGGAATAAAATTCTCAGTAAAAGAAAAAACTGAATACGATGGGTCCATGAAAATCTCATTTACTGGAAGTAAAAAATTGTCGTTTTTGAGTGCTGAAGTAGCCAAAAATTTATTAATAAGCATTGTAAGGTAATTTAAAATACATCTTAAAATTTTAAAATAATATGACTGAAAAACACAAAGATTTATCATTAGCTGAAGTACACGGATCAGTAGACACAACAAAAAAACTTTCCAAATTCAGAACCTTTTTCGCTTTTGCAGGTCCTGCTTATATGGTAAGTGTTGGATATATGGATCCGGGCAATTGGGCAACAGATATTGCCGGCGGGAGTCGTTTTGGATATGCCCTTATTTGGGTACTTCTTTTGTCGAATATGATTGCATTGCTGCTTCAAAGTCTTAGCGCCAGACTTGGGATTGTGAGTGGCAGAGATTTGGCTCAGGCATCCCGGGAATCCTATTCAAAACCTGTAAATATATGTTTGTATATTCTTGCAGAGATAGCAATTGCTTCCTGCGACCTGGCGGAGGTTTTGGGAATGGCAATAGGTCTAAACTTATTATTCGGACTACCCTTAATTTATGGCGTAACCATAACTGTGCTGGATACCTTCCTCCTGCTTTTTCTTATAAATTTCGGTATTAGAAAAATGGAAGCTTTTATTTTAGGTCTTGTTGCTATTATAGGTATGGCCTTTCTGGCAGAAATGATATTTGCAAAACCGGATGCCGGTGAAATTATCCTTGGTTTTATTCCTTCCATACCAAACGATGCCGCACTCTATATTGCAATAGGAATTATTGGAGCTACCGTAATGCCCCATAATTTGTACCTCCATTCTTCTCTGGTACAGACACGAAAATTCGAACAAACCCCACAGGGAATTCGAAAAGCTATTCGGTACAATATTTTTGATTCAGCAATCGCACTAAATCTTGCATTTTTTGTGAATGCTGCAATTCTTATACTTGCTGCATCTACATTCTTTAAACAGGGTATGTATGAAGTTGCAGAGATTCAGGACGCACACCGGTTTTTAGAGCCTCTACTTGGATCGGTATGGGCCCCTAAGCTATTCGCTATTGCACTTATAGCATCCGGGCAAGCCTCGACTATAACAGGAACATTGGCCG
This sequence comes from Bacteroidota bacterium, assembly GCA_043756425.1. Taxonomy (GTDB): domain Bacteria; phylum Bacteroidota; class Bacteroidia; order AKYH767-A; family 2013-40CM-41-45; genus JADKIH01. The sequence goes on along the minus strand of JAYURB010000025.1, from coordinate 2,366 downwards.
GTCAGATTGTAATGGAAGGTTATCTTAACTTAAGAATTGCGCCATGGATACGCAGATTATTAACCCGGCTCATAGCTATTGTACCCGCTCTCCTGGTAATTAATTATTACGGAGAAAGTATGACGGGAAAACTACTTATACTTTCTCAGGTGATATTAAGCTTGCAGCTTGGGTTTGCCATTATTCCACTTATTCATTTTGTCAGTGACAGGAAGAGAATGAAGGAATTTGTAATCCCAATATATGTCAAATTATTTGCATGGCTATCAACTATATTAATCGTTTCTTTAAATGCTAAGCTTGTTTTTTCTCAAGTTAAGGAATGGACACAAACCTCAGACAATCCAATTCTTTTACTTTTCATTGTAATACCTTTAATTCTAGGTGCGGCTTTTTTATTATTATACATTACATTTCATCCGTTACTTCGAAAAACAATTAAAGTTGCTCCTCCCGGACCACATGGATCTTTTCATCCGATTCAATTTGTAGATGTTAAGCCTTATAAACGAATAGCCGTTGCTTTGGACTTCTCATCTATAGATGAAGAAACAATAAGTCATGCCCTATCTCAGGGCGGTGTACGATCTGAATATTTGCTTATACACATTGTAGAATCTGCCGGTGCGATAGTAATGAAAAACGATATTCGGGATTATGAGTTTCATTCGGATAAACTTCGATTAAACCAATATGCAGAAGAGTTAAAACTAAAAGGTTATCAAATAGAAACTAAGATTGGTTACGGAAATCCCAAAAAAGCTATTCCGCAGATTGTAAAGGAATTTAAATCGGATTTACTCATAATGGGCGCCCACGGTCATACAGGTTTTAAAGATTTTCTTTTAGGAACAACCGTTGATGCAGTTCGGCACAAAGTAAATATCCCTGTTTTAATAGTTACAAAGGTTGAGTAGTTTTTCTTTATTGTAGCTTTGCCTATTGAAGTTCGTTAATTCGTTATCGGATAGCTATCGGATTAGCTATCCGATAGCTATCGGATTAACGAATTAACTAATCCGATAGCTATCGGATAACTAATTAATTTTCCATGTCGAAACAAAAGACAATTTCAATAAAGAATAAAAAAGCCGGATTTGAGTATAATTTTCTTGCTACTTACAAAGCAGGGATTATGCTTTTAGGAACGGAAATAAAATCCATCCGTGAAGGGAAAGCTAATTTATCTGATTCCTTTTGTGTATTTATTAATGATGAACTCTGGATAAAGAATATGCATATTTCTGAATACAGTCATGGTTCTTATAATAATCATGAACCCAAAAGAATGCGTAAACTTTTATTGAACAAAGCAGAACTTGGAAAGCTTCAATCTAAAATGAAAGAAAAAGGGAATACAATTATTCCTGTTCAGATATTTTTCAATGATAGAGGAATTGCTAAACTTGAAATTGCTTTGGCCAGAGGGAAAAAGACCTTTGATAAAAGAGAAGATATTAAGAAAAGAGATATTGCCAGGGAGATGAGTCGAGAAGAATAGAAAATAAAAAAGTCCGGCTTTAACCGGACTTTTTTATTAAGAAATATTGTGGTTATTAGAAATAAAGATTCAGAGTAATTGAACCGCTTGCATTATCAACACCAATATCAAAGTTAGAAGATTTGCTGCCTTTTGAAGTAGTTGATTTTACTGTAGTACCATCCCAAGATTCAACAGTTGCTTCGCTAGCGCCTGTTGATCCGATTGAAATTCCCCAACCGTATTCAGCACCAAAAGACATTTTTGGAGCAAAGAAGAATTCTGCACCTACAAAACCACGAACTCCGAAACTGAATGTACTTCCATTCTTTACTTCAGCTGTACGAGAACTACCAATAGGAGAAGTTGCGCTAAATGGTTTAGCGAATTCATGAGTAGTTTTACCACCTCCTAAACCGATATTTGCTTCAGCACCGTAAATTCCTTGTAAACGACCTTTGCCACGATATTTTTGGATACCGGCGCCTAAAGTAATTTTGTTTGAGCTTAATTTAACTTTGCTTGGAGTTGTTAAACTATCACCACCCGGTGTTCCTTCAGGATCAACTTCTGTTGTGCTTGAACCAAAGTTTAAAGCAAGTTTCCCGCGATAAGCTGTATTAGCATCTTTCATGTATTTTCCAACAAGAACCATGTTCTCCTGGTAAGCCATGCCAATATTATTTGAACCGGCTTGGTTAAAGAAATTTCCTACATAACGCAGTAAAGGATTAGCGTCAAAACCAATTGAATAATCACCTGATTCAGGCAAAATTGGTGTACCGTTTTTAGAGGTCATTGTTTGTGCATTAGCAACAACGATTGATGTAGCTAAAGCAATTGTTAAAAATAGTTTTTTCATTTTTTATGTTTTTAGGGTTTATAT
>JAYURB010000024.1:0-4864 GCA_043756425.1 Bacteroidota bacterium | reverse complement strand
ATTTCAGAAGGGATAATGGGGGACGAGGCGGACATCCTTTAGATTATTCTACAGGAAGAATTTTCTTTGGCGGAGGTGGCGGAGCCGGAGAAGAAAATGATTCTAAAGGTGGAAACGGAGGAAAAGGCGGAGGAATTATTTCCATGTTATGTTATGCAGATATTTCGGGTACAGGACAAATAGTTTCCAATGGCACTAATGGCGCCTCAACAACAGGTTCCAATGGAACGGATGGTGCCGGTGGCGGAGGTGGTGGTGGAACAGTTTTATTAAATACGACAGGTTTAGTAAGTGGAGTTAGTGTTTCTGCCAATGGGGGAAATGGAGGATCTCAAATAGTTTCAATTTTTAATCTCGAAACCGAAGGTCCTGGTGGCGGTGGCAGCGGTGGTTATATTGCAGTTTCAAACGGTACACCTGTTCGTTTGGCAAACGGTGGAAATAATGGTACAACCAATAGTCTTTCTATGACGGAATTTATTCCGAATGGTGCCACTAAGGGAGGAAGCGGTTTTAATAATGCCGGCTTTAGTACATTTCAAATAACAGCTCAGCCTGTAAATTTGTGTTCCCCAGGTACGGCCATACTTTCTATTACTGTTTTAGGAACACCTCCTACCGGAATTGTTTACAACTGGTACGATCAGCCATTTGGTGGTACTGTTCTAGGAACAGGTACAACGATTACCACTCCAATTTTATCTGTATCAAAAACATATTATGTAGGTTATTGTCCGGGTACAATTCGTATTCCTGTTCAGGTTAATATTAGTACCCTTCCTTCTGTTTCATTTACTTCTTCCAACGTCTGTGCCGGTAACCCAACAGTTTTTACATCATCAGGATCTACAGGAATTACTTCTTGGAACTGGAATTTTGGAAACGGTTCCGGAACGTCTACACAGCAAAATCCATCTTATGCATACCCTTCGGGTGGAACGTATATTGTTACGCTTACAGTATCGGATGGTGTATGTTCAGCCTCTACATCGCAAAGCGTAATTGTAAGTTCAACGGCCACTGTAAGCTTTGCCGCTGCAGGCGCTCTCTGCGGATCCCGAAATGTTCAATTTACAAATAATACAACTCCTGCTGCGCCGGGATACACATGGAATTTTGGCGATGGAAGTCCTGTTGATACACAAATTAATCCTTTGCATACTTTTCTTAATGCAGGAACGTTTTCTGTAATTTTATCTACTACGGGACCTGGATGTTCCAGTGCGGATACTATAAACGTTGTTGTATCATCTGCTCCTCAATCTTCATTCAGTGCCAATACATCTATTTGCCAAAACGATACAGTTTTTTTTACTGATCTTTCTCTTGGAAATGGTTCATCCATAATTTCCCGTAGCTGGGATTTTGGTGATGGAAGTCCTGCATCTACATTCCTCAATCCTTCTCATAGTTTTGTTTCGAACGGAACATTCAATGTAAAACTAACAGTCTCCTCATCTACTTGCAGCGACGATACTATCATATCTATTAATGTAAATACGGCTCCTGTAGCAAATTTTACTGCATCAGCCACATCCGGCTGCCCTCCGCTGAATGTTGTCTTTACAAATAGTACTTCCGGTGCGCCACAGTATTCCTGGAATTTTGGCGATGGATCACCAGTATCAACACAGAGTAATACCTCTCATATTTATACAAATCCAGGAAGTTATTCGGTTACACTTATTGCTACACAAGGCAGTTGTTCCGATACATTTCAACTGACAAATAATATTGTTGTTGCTCAGGCCCCTTTGAGTTCTTTTAATGTAAATGCATTTTGTTTGGGTGATTCTACTCATTTTATTAATACTTCAACAGGCGGTTCTATTGGTAGTTATTCCTGGAATTTCGGCGATGGAGATACAAGCAATGCTTCTTCACCTTCTCACCTTTATTCTGCTTCCGGTACCTATTTTGTTTTGCTTTCTGTTAATGCTTCCAATTGTTCCGATGATACTACTATTAACATTCAGATTAACGCGCTGCCGGCACCGGCTTTTTCTGCATCCGTAACACAAGCTTGCGACAGTGCAACCATTCTTTTTAATAATAATTCTGCAGGAGCTACAAGCGCAATATGGTTTTTTGGCGATGGTGATTCATCTTCGGTTTATTCACCATACCATTTATATTCTTCACCGGGAAATTATTCGGTTACACTTCAGGTAGTATCGCAGGGAGGTTGCAGCAGGTCTAAAACCATGCTGAATCTTATTCAAATTGAGGAAACACCTTCAGCGGCTTTTTCATCAACAGCACAAAGTATTTGTCAAAACCAATGTGTTGATTTCAGTAATCAATCCACAGCCGGTGCTACTTCATGGCAATGGATTTTTGACGGCGCTATTGCATCGAGCGCAGTTGTTCAAAATCCGGGAAGCATATGTTACCCTTCCATGGGAAATTTTGATGTTACACTCAATGTATCTAATGGTACTTGCAGCAACACGCATACTGAAACTTCTTTTATCCATGTGGTTAATTGTTCCGTTAAACCTAAAGGGGCATTTATTATTAGCGACACATCATTTTGTCAAGGAACATGTGTATCCTTTGTTGACCTCTCCACAAATGCTGTTACCTGGAAATGGCTATTTTTAGGCGCAGTTCCGGCGACTTCCACGCAGGAAAATCCTACTAATATTTGTTATCCTAATAGCGGAGTGTATCCGGTAACACTAATTAGCGGTAACACTGCAGGAACAGACACTGTATTTTTTAGTAGCATTATTCAGGTTGCAGGCACGCCGATTATGCCTGCAATAAGTGTATCGGGAAACATATTAAACGCTACTCCCGCCGTAGGTTATCAGTGGTATTTTAATAATGTGGCGCTGTCAGGGGCAAATGCTCAACAGTATACAGCATTGTTATCCGGCGACTATTCAGTAGTCATTAGTGATGCGAATGGATGCACTTCCTCTTCTTACATTCAACACGTTCCTTTAGTAGGAATAGAAGAAACAGATTACGATTTATATTTTTATATTTATCCTAATCCGGTACAAAATGAAATTAACGTGATGATATCAAACAATAATTCATCGGATCTTACACTTAAATTATTTGATGAATTAGGACGGGAAGTGTCATCAAATTATTATCCGGGTGTTTCCGGTGAAGAAACACTTAATTTAAAGCTTTACGATTTGGCAAAAGGAATTTATTTTCTTCAAATTCTTGCAGAGGACAAGAAATGGGTCAGGCTTGTTATTAAAAACTGATTAAACAAGCCATTCGCTTTTCATTGTAAGAAAAATTCAATTGTTCGATTAACGAACCCATGGCGTTTTAAGTAAAATATTCTTAGTTACGGGATACATCCCACTACGAATATGAAACACACAATTTTCTTCACAGTACTACTGTTTTTATTTTCTATCCAATCTTTTTCTCAGGCGATTGCTGAAAAGGAAAGCGATTCGTTTTATAATATGTCGCTTGAGCAATTGATGAATATCAATGTTTCAGTTGCATCCCAGCTGCCATCAACCAGCCGGGAATCTCCCGGAATAATTACAGTTATTACGGCCGATGAAATAAAAAAAACAGGAGTGCAGGATCTAATGCAGGTTCTGCAACAGGTTCCCGGATTTGATTTTTGTGTTGACGTTGAAGGAGTAGTTGGTATTGGCGTCAGAGGAAATTGGGCCCACGAAGGGAAAGCGTTGTTGTTGTGGGATGGAATGGAAATGAATGAAGACTTATATGCAACACTTCAATTCGTCCATCATTACCCAATTGACAGAGTTAAGCAAATTGAAATTATTCGTGGTCCGGGATCTGCCCGATATGGAGGTTCAGCGGAATATGCTGTAATAAATGTTATCACATACAATAGCACGGAATTTAACGGAGTTTATGCCGGTGCCACTAATTCATGGATGAGTAAAACTTTCGGATCCAGGAATCTTTCCATGCATGCCGGGAAGACCTTTGGGGCTGCTCACATTAATTTTTCAACAAACCTCGGAGAAGCGAACCAAAGTCAGGAGAAATATACTGATTTTAAAGGCAACTCTTTTGATATGACGAATCAATCAGGAATTGAAAATTCAGAATACCGTATGGATTTTTTTGTTAAAGGGTTGTCGATTTCAGGATTGTACAACAGCTATTCAGTAGAGCAAAGAGATGGTTTTGATGCATTGTGTAATAGAGTATATTCAGTTGGTTTTACTTCCACACACATTTCTGCCAAATACGATATACACGGAAAGCATGGACTGATTATTACACCCGGAATAAAAATTAAATATCAGCAACCGTGGAAATACAAAGATCCTGTAACGAATGATTTTTTCAAACCCTTTCATACTACCATAGAAAAAAGGGAATATTATGTTAATTCAGTTTACGATGTTTCTAATAGAATAAACCTTGAGACCGGAATTCAATATTATAATCAGAGAGCAAAAGATTTACTTGACTCGGGTTTTTTCAATAATGGAAGCAAAAAGTTTTTAATTGATAATTATGCTGTATATTTTCAATCAACGGTAAAACTTAATTTTTTCAATGTAATACTAGGAAGCAGATATAATTTTAACCCGTATTACTGTTCTTCATTTGTGCCAAGAGTTGGAATTACCAGAGTATACGAAAACTGGCATTACAAAGCCCTTTATAGCTCCGCTTTCCGGTCGCCATCAATAGAGAATATAAACATTGGAAAAGACATCAAGCCCGAAAAAACATCCGTTATCGAATTAGAGGCTGGGTATAAAGTTTCTTCAAACAGCTACATAACTTCAAACATATTTCATATTAAAACGGATGACCCAATCGTTTATGGCTATGATAATAAATTAAACGAATACTATTTTAATGATTGCTTTACAGGTAGTCGTGGTTTTGAAAT
>JAYURB010000023.1:0-2132 GCA_043756425.1 Bacteroidota bacterium | reverse complement strand
TGAAGTAACTTCAGGTTGTTTGCCACTGCATATTCCTTTACCGGCGAAGTTGTTAATTTTAGCCCTCTTCCGGCAGGTTTATCAGGGATAGTTACTACAGCTGCAATAGGGTATTTGTTTTCATGCAATATTTTGAGCGATGGAACCGCAAAATCCGGTGTGCCGAAAAAGACTATTGTGGGAGCATTATTCATGGCGCAATTTACCTGAAAAATAAATTGACATAACAGAAGAAAAGTAGAAGTTTTTAACCTTAAACGTTTATTTTTTTCCAGCGCATTGACTTTACGTAATAATAAGAGGCTATTCCCGTAAAGAGCCAATAGATTACTTCACTCATCCAAAGCATTTCAACGCTCCAGTGGAAAATAAAAGCAGCCATGTAATTATAAACAAGGTAAATAACGATTGCGCCAATTTCAATATACAAAGCTGTTTGTGTGGCACCGGTGCCGCTTAATGCACTTATTGACACAATTGCAAAAGAAAAAAATAACATCGCTAAACTTATTATGCGTAAACTTCCCATGGAATCCTGAATTAAAATAGGATCGTTTGAAAACAGACTTAACAATGGACCGGGTATCAGTAAATCTACGGCTATTATTAGTATGGTAATTAATAGGGTAATCCGGATAATCTTTTTTAATAATTGAAAAACTTCATGTTGCTTTCCCTGTCCAATAATATTACTGACCATGCTGTTGGCCGCTACTGAAAAACCCCATATTGGAGTCATGTTAATCATGTAAGCTCCCCTAACAATATTGGATGTTGCTAATTCATGTTTACCAATCTTCTCAATAAAAACAAAGAAGATGAACCAGGAGCCCATAGATAATAGATTTTGTACAACGAGGGGCAAAGACAAATTCATTATCTTTTTTGCCATTACAATACTCACCATTGAAAAACGAAATAATTGATAGTTTTTTATTCCCTTTTTCAAAAATGTATATAAAAAAATAAAAAGAAGTGAAATAAACTCTGCAATAGAAGAAGCAAGACCTGCTCCTGCAATTCCCATAGGCCTGAACCCCCAGTTACCGAAAATTAATACATAACAGAGCAGCATATTTATTCCTGCCATTAAAAAGGAATAGGTTCCGTATATTTTCGGTTGAGCAATGCCAACATAAAAGGAACGAAATACAGTGGCTATCATAATAAAGATTAACCCATACGAACGGTATTTAAGAAATTCACCTGTTGATTTAATAAGTTCATCGGAATTGAGTATCCAATTAAGGATATAGGGAGAACCCCATTTTAAAACGGCAAACAATACTATACTTATAAGCAGAAGTATGATAAAGCTATTATCGAAAATCTCTCCCACCTGCGATTCTTTTTTTTCACCGGCACGTCTGGCTATCATTATTTGTGTTCCTGTACCAATCGATACTCCAATCATGGCAAAAGCAAAATAAAGAACACCACCCACTGCTGAAGCTCCCAATTCCGTTTCTCCAACGCGGCCCAGAAAGGCTGTGTCGGTAATATTCAATATTGTCATTGCAACACTTCCCGCTATCACGGGCATTGCAATTTTCATGATATCGCGGTATGAAGAATTTATTTGCATTTTATCGGCAATCCTTTTCGATGATGAATACTGTTTGTAGGTTAATCAATCATCAGTACCAATCCTTTTAGATATTCTCCCTCCGGATGATAAATATTAATGGGATGATCGGGCGATTGCGAAAGCTGGTGCATTATTCGGACATTTCTTTTTGTTTGTGCAGCTGCCTGAAAAACAAGTTTACGAAAAAGCATTTTGTCTATAACCTGTGAACAGGAAAAAGTAAACAGTATCCCACCTTTATTTACTTTCTTTATACCTTCTGTATTAAGATTCCTGTATCCAACACTGGCATTATCAACGGCACTTAAATGTTTTGCGAAAGCAGGTGGATCGAGAATGACAATATCGTACGTTTCATCATTTTTTTTAAAGTAATTAAAAACATCTTCAGCAAAGAAGGTGTGTCTATCTTCAAATCCGTTTAACTTTGCATTCGTACCGGCCATTTCCGCAGCTCTTTTAGAACTGTCAACTGAATGAACATTTGCAGCTCCTCCCTTTAATGCATACATGGAAAATCCTCCTGAATAAGAGAATGTATTCA
>JAYURB010000022.1:0-12425 GCA_043756425.1 Bacteroidota bacterium | reverse complement strand
CTATCATTTTAAAATGCCACAACCTGTGCCTGCATATCTAATGGCTCTTGCAGTTGGTGATGTTGTATTTAAACCTTTGGATAAACGTTCCGGTGTTTATGCTGAACCTATCACCATTGATAAAGCAGTTTATGAATTCGCCGAACTTCCTAAAATGATTGATGCTGCTGAAAAATTGTATGGCGCTTATGCCTGGGGACAATACGACGTAATCGTACTTCCGCCAAGTTTTCCGTTTGGAGGTATGGAAAATCCTCGTCTTACATTTGCTACTCCAACGATTCTCGCAGGCGACCGTTCCCTTACTTCCCTCATCGCTCATGAACTTGCCCACTCCTGGAGCGGCAACCTCGTTACTAATGCTACCTGGAATGATTTCTGGATGAATGAAGGCTTTACGGTTTATTTTGAAAATCGAATCATGGAAGCAATTTATGGTAAAGATTTTGCCGACATGCAGGCCTTACTCGGCCTCGAAGATCTTAAAGAAACAATTCAGGAACTTGGTGATACGAGTGCTGATACGCACCTTAAATTAAATCTTGAAGGACGCGATCCCGATGATGGCGTAACCGATATTGCATATGAAAAAGGACATTTTCTTTTACTGTTAATCGAACAGTGTATAGGCAGAGAGAAGTTCGACGCTTTTCTAAAAAGCTATTTCCAAAGACATGCTTTCAAAACAATAACTACAGAAGAATTTCTGGTTGAATACAAAGAAAATATCATTGGCAACGACAGTGCTATTGCCCAAAAAATAAAAATTGAAGACTGGATTTATAAACCCGGACTACCCGCTAGTTGTCCAACGATTTATTCAGCACGCTTCGAAGCTGTAAAAAAAGATGCAGATGCCTTGATAAATGGAAAACCGGCATCAACTTTAAATACTAAAAACTATACTACCAATGAATGGCTTCGCTTCCTCCGCTGCCTGCCTGCTAAAATGTCACATGAAAAAATGAAAGAATTAGACAATTCCTTTCATTTTTCGAAAACAGGCAATTCTGAGATATTATTTGCATGGCTGCTTCATGTTATCTCCAATAAGTACGAAGTAAATTACCCAATATTAAAAGACTTCCTGACTCACGTAGGTAGAAGAAAATTCGTTAAACCATTATTTGCCGAATTAGTGAAAACAGAAGACGGAAAAAAATTAGCTCTTGAAATTTATAAAATTTCCCGCCCTAATTACCACTCCGTAACCCGCGAAACAATTGATGGAATTGTTAACCCAAATTAATAACTCCTCTGTGTATCCTCTGTGCCTTCCGAGCCCTCTGTGTTAAAAAAACAATTTATATTATCCTCAATAAATTCAATAAAAATCAAAATACAAAAATTATTACCTTTGCCTTATTCAAAAATAAGATCATAAATACAATGACAAAAAAACTCATCATCCTGTCTTCCCTTTTCATTTTTCTTTTCACTACTTCTAATTCTATTGCCCAGTCCTACAAAACCGGAATTGGCTTCAGACTAGGCGGGATTAGTAGCGGTATTTCCGTAAAACATTTCATGGGCTCAACGGGTGCTTTGGAAGGAATATTAAGTTTCGGAAGTCATTATGCAATGATTACCGGACTTTATGAAAAACATACTGCCTTTCCAAAAGCAGAAGGGCTGAACTGGTTTTTTGGTGGTGGTGCGCATGTTGGTTTTTACTCCGACAAATGGGGATATCGTTATTTCTATTACAAACACCACGGCAATGGTTATAAAATAGAAGAAGTTGATTATTACGATAACCGTTCTTCTTTCGGCCTCGATTTCATACTTGGACTTGATTATAAATTCAAAAACGTTCCAATCAATCTAAGTCTCGATGTAAAACCTTTCTTTGACATTACCCCCGGGTTTTATGGCTATTGGGAACCGGGATTGAGTTTTCGTTTCACGCTGTAAAATGATTTCTTTTCGTCCTGCAACTGAAAAGGACCAGCCTTCCATAATGGAGATTTACAATGAAGCAGTTATAAATACTACCGCTACATTTGATACTGAAAAACGTTCCCCTGAAAAACAAATGGAATGGTTCCGCAGTCATAAACCCAACCATCCCGTTTTTGTTGCTGAGCAAGATGGTGGTGTTGTCGGCTGGGCATCCTTAAGCGCGTGGAGCGACCGTTGTGCTTACGAAGGTACTGTCGAAGTTTCCATTTATATTCATCAAGATTACCGCAATAAAGGAATAGGAAAAAAACTTCTCGAACTCATTACGCTCGAAGGAAAAAAAGTTAATAATCATTCTGTCCTTTCCCGTATCTCATCTGATAATGAAACGAGCATCCATCTCCACGAAGCTCTCGGATATAAACATGTTGGTGTCATGAAAGAAGTCGGCAAAAAGTTCAGCCGCTACATCGATGTTTGTATCATGCAGTATCTCTACTAATCCCCTCCGTGCCTCGTGGTTAATTTTTCTCAATTCCTCACCGGCAAAAAACTATACTCCTTCCCATAATCCAGCATCTCATCAATCAACGTTTTAGGATATTCAATAGTAACATCAGTTATTGAATCTCCCCGCATAACAGGAACAAGTTTTGGCTGAATAAAGCCCATGTAAGGCGCAATATTTAATTTCTCAAACCGTTCACGCACTTCAGATAATAAAGCTTGATCCACTTTGACTCCATAGGTTTCTACCAGTGCCTTTCCTGCATTAAAATCACCTTCTGATTTTATCCTTTGAATTTCACGTAAAAGTTTTCCGAATAAATCGCGAAGTTTTAAATAATCGTTAATTACAAAAAAAGTTTTTCCATCCCGGTTTACTTTTTCAATAACTTTTTCTTTCATTCCCTTCTGATATGCCCAGGAAGCATTTAATTGTCTGTTTCTCATGTGCGATTCTTCAAGATTTTTTCCGGGTTCGATACGTTGCAGTTGCGTCATTAATCCATTTAAAACATATATATCATATTCTGCTTTACCCGTTTCCAGATTAGGCATAACACCTATGTCGATAAGTTTTTGATCCATTACATAATACAAAGCGACAAGGTCGGCGCGCGCTTCTTCAAGAACACCGGAGTAGTTTTTCAATGTCTGTTCTGTGGGACCTACACCATCGTTTATTTTACCGGAAGCATGGCCAATCACTTCGTGCATGTCGACATGAAGATTACCTGCCAGAGCGCTGTATTGACGTACTCGTTTTTTCACTTCATCGCTTGAACCAAATTCATCTATCATTGGACTTTTTGCTTTGTAATAATTATACGACTCTACAATATTACCCAATGAAACAGATTTAGAACCATGCTCCTCGCGTATCCATTCATTGTTAGGAAGGTTAATTCCTATAGGTGTAGATGGTGCAGCATCACCCACTTCTGAAATAATTGTAATAACTTTTGCAGAAATCCCTTTAACATTTTTCTTTTTGTGATTATCCATGATGGGAGAATTATCTTCGAACCACTGTGCTTCGTGGGAAATACTGGCAATACGTTTTGTCGCTTCTTCATCGCGCATAGAAACGATGGATTCATACGCTCCCTTTTTCTGAAGTGCATCCTGATATACTTCAATAAACCCATTAACCACATCAATAGAAGAAACAGTATCGCCAACCCATGAAATAGAATAATTATCAAATTGAACAGGATCACCTGTCTTGTAAAACAAGATAAGTTTTTTAAGTGTCTCACTCTGAATATCGTTTTCAGCAACAGGCACCGCTTTTTCAAGCCAGAAAATAATCTGATCGATGGCAGCACCGTACATACTGCCCGATTTCCATACTCTTTCAGTTATTACACCATCTTCTTTAATAAGTTTCGTATTGAATCCAATCTGTGAACGATTGTCAGGCTGCGCTTTCTTCAATGCTAAATAATAATTTTCCGCTTCCTGCTGATTTACATTTTCGTAAAAGTTGTTGGCACTTCCCTTTACTACATCCGCTGCAGATAAATTAACACATTTGGAATCTATGTTGGGATTAAAAACTATAGGCTCAATCATTTCGAGGAATTCTTTTTTGCTCTTGCCTTCGAGCGGAAGAATTTTTTCATCACATCCTTCAACGAGTGATGCAAGATAGGCAGGAAAAAATTCAGGAATAATTTTATCGGCAGAATAATGGTGATGACAGCCATTGGAAAAAAAGAATCTGTTACTATATGTAATAAACTTTTTCCATTCCTCTCCACTCTTTGTTGTCCTGTAGGTATTCAGAATAGCCTCCAGTGTTTTTCTAATCGTCAGATTGTACTTATACTTTTGATCATAAAAGATATCTCTTCCACTCAACCCTGCCTGATAGAGATAATAAGAAAGTTTTTTCTGCCGCAAAGACAGGTTTTCAAATCCTTTCACCTGATACCTCAAGACCTGAATATCTGCAAATCGGTCAGCGATGTAATCGAATGATGTATCAGCCGATACAAGAGTTTCTGATGCTGATTCTTCTTTCTTTGTCCCGCAAGATGAAGAAAATAGAATCAAGAGTACTAAAGAGCATGAAAGTGAAAGTAATTTCATTCGTCTATTTTTAATTAAAAAATTTTTAATTTTAATTTGATGCGATTAATTTTTAAGTCCATACTTATCCATATACTTCCTGTACAGCTGACTTTGCACATTGTCAAGATTTATTTCTTTCCCTTCAATAAATGCCTGGGTAATCTTATTGGTACGCATGTCCAGAACATCGCCTTCAGAAACAAACAATGTTGCATCCTTACCTACTTCTATAGAACCCACACGACTATCAATACCCATAATTTTTGCCGGAGACAAAGTTATAGCAGTCAACGCTTCCTCTTTTGAAAGTCCGTAACCTACTGTAGTTCCTGCCTGGAATGCTAGGTTTCTTAGCTGCCACGAACCATCAACACTTAAAGCAAATTCAACACCGGCATTTTTTAGTAAAGCAGGAAGCTTGTACGGTAAATCGATATCTGCATCTTCGCGCGTTGGCAACGAATGAGTTCTTCCAAGGATTACGGGAATATTTTTTTCTTTAAGCAGGTCGGCAATAAGGTATGAATCGGTGCCGCCAACAAGTACCATTTTCAAACCAAATCTTGCAGTTAAATTTATTGCACTGACAATTTCTTTTACAAAGTCGCAATGCACATATATTTTTTTACTGCCATCGAAAAGTCCACGCATGGCTTCAAATTTTAAATTCTTCTCCTCAGGAATTCTATTCATGCTGTATGCTCGCGCTTCAGAAATAAATTTCTCCAGGCTGTTTAAATTATTTTGAATTTTTTGTTTTTGAATTTCTTCCGTTTCATTTGGATTGTTCAGTACAATAAACATCCGGGGCCAGTTTACATGAATGCCATCATCCGTTTTAAAAACTGCATCTTCCCAATTCCATCCATCCAGTTCGACTACAGATGATTGCCCCGCAATTACTCCACTTTCGGGAACGATTTGCGAAAGTAATACTCCATTGCTTCTTACCGTTGGGATAATTTTAGAATCCGTATTGTAAGCAATAATGCTTCTTACGTTCGGTTTCATTTCACCTACTTCACTGAAGTCGTGGGTTGACCGTACCAGGTCAATTTCCGTTAAACCAAGTGTTGAATTACATTCGATTAATCCGGGATAAATATGCTTGCCGGAAGCGTCAATAACAACAGGATATTCCGATTTGTCTATACGAATGCGTGTTGCATCTGCGACAATAGTTAGTTTCCCTGCCCTGAAACCAATGGCAGCATTGGGAATCACCAAACCATTGCCAAGATGTGCAGTAGCATTTAGTATAATCACAGATTCCTTTTGCGGCTTAGCAGGAACAGGATTCTGTGCATTCGCCATGCAGGAAAATAGTATAAAAAGTATCGTTATTTTTTTTCTCATTGTTCTTCAATTTTATTCATCAACATCTTATCTATTCCATCGCACCGTTTTATTTCCATATACGTCATACCCGGCTTCTTTACATTTTCGCCTTTGGTCTTTGCTTCATTCATCTTCTGCATGATTCTTTGACGTTCTGCTGCATTACTTTTTCGTAGCTCGGCATCTCTTTCAATATCGAAATACCGTATACCATCCACATACGTCTGAAGCGGATGTGCATAAATAGATAGCGGGTTGTCATTCCACAATACAAGGTCAGCATCTTTTCCGGAGAGTATACTTCCAACTCTATTATCAACATGCAGCATTTTAGCAGGGTTAAGCGTAACAAATTTCCAGGCGTCTTCCTGACTCACATTTCCATATTCAACTGCTTTGGCTGCTTCCTGATTCAGACGGCGCGCCATTTCAGGATCGTCGGAATTGTAGGAAACATTTAAACCCATTTTATGAAGTATGGCTCCATTAAAAGGTATGGCCTCGTAGACTTCAAACTTATATGCCCACCAATCAGAAAAAGATGAAGTTCCCATCACTCCATGGGCTTTCATTTTATCGGCAACTTTATACCCTTCGAGAATATGTGTAAACGTATTTATTTTAAATCCAAAACTGTCTGCAACGTGCATGAGCATATTAATTTCGCTCTGCTCATAACTGTGGCAGGTAATAAATAGTTTTTTATTGAGGATGTCGCTAAGCGCATCCAGTTCAAGCTGCTTACGTACAGGGATTTTTCCGGCTGCGGATTTTAAATCTAATGAAAGATATTCTTTACGCTGACCGGCATATTCCTTTGCACGGGTAAAGTAGTCGCAATACACCTGCTCAACTCCCATCCGTGTTTGCGGAAAACGGACAACCTGTTTATCTCCCCAATGACTTTGCTTAACGTTTTCACCGAGAGCAAATTTTATAAAGCGATCAGCATTTTCAAATTTCATTTTTTCAGGAGCCATTCCCCAGCGAAGTTTAATGAGCTGCGTTTGTCCGCCAATGGGATTGGCACTGCCATGAAGTAAATGAGAAGTTGTAACTCCACCGGCCAGCTGCCTGTAAACCTGAATATCATCGCCATCGACTACATCACCAATTCTTACTTCTGCCGAAGAAGCTTGTGTCCCTTCATTGACATCCCCTGAAATGGCAATGTGAGAATGCTCATCTATTATGCCACATGTAAGATGCTTTCCGGTTCCGTCAATAGTTTCGGTTCCATCAGGCACAGTGATTTTTTTTCCAACATGCTTAATTTTTCCTTCTGCCACATAAACATCTGCGTTTTCAAGAATGCCTTCTTTTTCATTTGTCCATACAGTTGCATTCTTAATAACAAATGATTTTGCAGTTGGTAATGTTTTCCAACCGTATGCCATATCGGGGAAGTAAACTTGTCCTTTTAAATCCTTCTTAGCAGTATCTGCTTTAATGGGTGGCGGAATAAAGACTGAATCCAAACGCATTTCCCATTTACTCCATTCACCGGAAGGAAGCAGCACATTTCCCGCTGCCGACCTGCCGGAATCGTTGTATAGTCCACTGGCCCTATATATTCCTTTAGGCTCACGCTTCTTTAATTCGTATTGAAAGGCTATTGAATTATCCTGGCGGCTGAAAGAAATTTTTATAGCTGCAGTATCTTCGTAAATAAAAACTTCCGGAGAAAATAATTCACCGCCCACTTTTAATCGCAACGGAGATCCCCCGGCTATGCGTATAGAATAATTTCCGCGTTCATCTGCAGCAGAGGCATCATTGATTTTGTAGGGAATACCTTTTACCCAATTTTCAATAATGACATTGTCCTTCTCAAATAGTTTTTTCGATGTAATGATAAAATTGGCAAGCATTCCTTTTTTTAATTGTCCGATTTTATCCTCCATGCCGATTAATTTAGCCGGTGTAAATGTTAATGCTTTCAATGCATCCTGCGCTGATAAACCATTGGCAATGGCTTTATGCACGTTTTTAGTAAAGTCGTTTTTGTTTTTTAAGTCAGAGGTCGTCAGAGCGAAATCAATTTGACGGGAAGCCAGCATACCGGCATTGGAAGGTGCCAATTCCCAAAGCTTCATCTGGTGAAGAGAAATATTGATGGCATCGTAAGGATCGCTGAGGTCGTATGCTTCGGGAAAATTGACTCCTACAATAAAAGAATTTCCTGTGGCTTTTATTTCATCCAGTCTTTCAAATTCATTTCCGGATCCTTTGATAATGTAATTTTGACCAAACTCTTTTCCTAAAAGGGAAGCTCTTAATTCGTCCTGCTTATCTGTAGTTTCAAAAATCTGAGGCAATGATCTTTGTTTATTGAAAGCATCAAGAGTAATATTCATTTCTTTTTTATATCCGCCATCCTTATACCATTCGGCATCAAAATATGTCTGACGAATAAGAGCCATAGCACCCATTAAAGAAGATGGATAGTCTTGTGTAGAAGTACCTTTGTCGAATGAGAAATTAGAAGCAGCAATGTCTTTAATGATTAAATCATTTTCTTTTTCATTTCCCAGCAATGCTAAAACGGAAGTGCCTCTGACAATACCATCACGATTTACACTCATCACAGTTCCAAAACCCAATTTTCTGAGCTCCTCCGACTTTTTAGCATCTGCGCTAAAATTCCTGCCGGCATCGTATTCAGCGCGAATGGCCTGATTCCAATTATAGGCACCCTTATAGGCTGATAATAGTTGTGGATTT
This sequence comes from Bacteroidota bacterium, assembly GCA_043756425.1. Classification (GTDB taxonomy): domain Bacteria; phylum Bacteroidota; class Bacteroidia; order AKYH767-A; family 2013-40CM-41-45; genus JADKIH01. The sequence continues at coordinate 3,881 of JAYURB010000022.1, read as the reverse complement.
TCAGAGGGTAAAGGTTTTTTTATTTCCGGCAAACCATAATCAGAAAAAATATCAATAAATGATGGATAAATAAATTTTCCTTTCAGATCAATTACAACAGCATCCGATGGTATAACAATTTTCTCCCCTGCTTCTACTACAATTCCGTCACGAATGATTAGTACAGCCTCTGAAAACATGGTTTTATAATCTGCAAAGACAGTAGCATTCTTGAAAACATAGGTGATATGCTTGGGTTCCGTTGTCCCATTAACAGGAAATGTCTGCTGTCCGAAACTAAATTTCGCAACGGTTAACAATAAAAAAATCAGGACAGGTATTTGTTTCATAGAAAGCATTTAAAGGACGTGAATTTAGGCTTTTTAAAGATATGAATTACATCTGTCAATTGTAATTTCTTTCTTACATTTGAAAAAATTCTTTACTATGGATTCCAATTTACTTGTTCGTATTCACACCGTTTCAGTAGTTCTCTTTCTACTGACGTATATGATAAAAACCATTTTGATGTTTTCCAGTAAATCGATGTTGAGAAAATATTCTGCCTCAACAAAGGTTCTAGAAATGATAATTAGTTTTGTCTTCCTATTCACCGGAGCTTGGCTTTTTGTTATTATCGGCGGAATTAAATCGATGCAGATAATAAAACTTGTTCTTGTTTTTCTGGCTATTCCTTTAGCAGTTGTTGGTTTCAAAAAAGAAAAAAAAGGCTTGGCTTTACTTTCACTTCTGCTGATAATTGGTGCTTATGGCATTTCCGAAATGAGCCGTTCTAAACCCTTTATTCCTTTAAAAGCAGTTGCAGCCAATGGCAATAACAGCCCTTTTTCAGCAGGTGCTGTGATTTATCAATCCAATTGCGCTTTCTGTCATGGATCTGATGGAAAGAAAGCATATAGAAATGCTCCTGATTTAACCCTTTCCGGTTTAAATGAAGATGCAATTAAACAAATGTTACGTGAAGGAAAAGGAAGAATGCCTTCGTATACCCTTGTCCTTAGCGAAGATGAAATTAATTCTGTTGCTGTTTTTGTTAAGGGATTACAGCCATTGCCGCCCATACCGAATCAATAATTCAATATCATTTACTTTCACTTACGTGCAGCAACAACAAGCCATCGATAAAAACAAAAAAGAAACAGCAGTCCTTATCGGACTCATTCACGATCAGCAGAATGAAGAAAGAGTAACAGAGTTTCTTGACGAACTGGCTTTCCTGGCTGAAACGGCCGGCGCACACACCGCTAAACGATTTACCCAGCGTTTGTCTCATCCTGATCCGGGAACCTTTCTCGGCAGCGGTAAACTGAATCAGATTGCCGAATACATTAAAGAGAATAGCATTGATATGGCTATTTTTGACGATGAACTTAGCGGCTCACAAATCAGAAACATAGAAAAAGTATTGGAATGCCGTGTGCTCGACAGAAATAATCTCATTCTCGACATTTTTGCAAAACGCGCACGCACGGCGCAAGCCAGGGCACAGGTTGAACTTGCGCAGTATCAATATTTGCTTCCACGACTTACAGGTATGTGGTCGCATTTGGAAAAACAAAGAGGGGGTATTGGAATGAGGGGTCCGGGCGAATCTGAAATTGAAACTGACAGGCGTGTTATCAGAGATAAACTGGCTAAGTTAAAAACGAAACTAAAAGAAATTGAAAAGCAGGGACTAACGCAGCGCAAACAGCGCGGTGACATGGTGCGCGTTGCATTGGTTGGATATACGAATGTCGGCAAATCGACAATCATGAACCTCCTGAGTAAAAGCGAAGTCTTTGCGGAAAATAAATTGTTTGCTACTCTGGATACTACTGTCAGAAAAATAGTTTACGATAACGTTCCCTTTCTTATATCCGATACGGTCGGTTTTATACGCAAGCTTCCGCACGATCTAATCGAATCTTTTAAATCCACACTCGACGAAGTAAGGGAAGCCGATATCTTAATGCATGTTGTTGATATTTCTCATCCTCAATTTGAAGACCAGATCAATGTGGTAAACGAAACACTTAGGGAAATAAATGCAGGCGACAAACAACTTATTCTTGTCTTCAATAAAATTGATGCCTACAAATATGTTCAAAAGGACGAAGACGACCTTACACCTTCTACCAAAGAAAACATTTCTCTTGACGAATTAAAGAAGAGCTGGATTGCACGCATAGAAGGAACGTGTGTTTTCATTTCTGCCGTAGACAAAGTTAATATCGATGAACTACGAAACACCTTGATTAATAAAGTAAAAGAAATTTTTTATGCAAGGTATCCCAATATTCCCAGAGAAAACTGGTCAGGGATAGAGTAAAATTTTATTAACAAAAAAATCGACCCCAAAAGAAGTCGATTTTAAAAGAACCTTTATATTTTTTGTTCTGCTTCTTTATCTGCCAATAGTAAAATTAGTTGAGTAAAGAGAATTTCTTTTTACATCAGTAAGTTTCAAAACATACTGTCCATTGGCCAGTGAACTTACATCAATTTTTTCCTTTGGAGCAGGCATCAGTGACTGAATGATCAACCGGCCTTTAAAATCGTAAATCTCATATTGTAGTTCAGCAGCTTTCTTTAATTCGACTTCAAGGTTTAATTCATTATCTGCAGGAGAAGGATATATATTTGCCTTGCTAACTAAGTTGCTTATTTCATCAATACCAACCGTTCCTGAAAAATTAAGTGAGTCTATAATTAATTCAGTGCCCACAACAATGGTGGGATCGCTAAGCGCTGCTTTTGAAGATAGAATAGTAATTAAGCAGGTATCAGGATTATTAATATAATCTCTATAATCCATTTGAGTAATGAATTGGGTGTATGTTGATGTATTATTTGTAAAAAAAGTAGTGCCTGTTGCAATAGTATCACGCACCCCTGCATTGTTTCTTAACAAAAATATATTTATTGAGCCTACTTCTGAAGCACCTAATTTATTGTATTTGTAATAACCGGAAAGATAACGATGACGAATAGTATCTGGAGAGCCTCCACTATAGATAGGAACAAAGTTAACAATGTTAATAGTCCCATTGCTGGCATAACCGGGCCCCTTTAAAAAACTAATTTGCCAGCTTAATAAATGCAGGCACAATGAACCTTCATAAGAATCCGTTCCGGAAAATGCTGAATGTCCTCCTCCATTTAAAAAAGTCGCACTGTCACTGGTATTCCAGTAATCAGGATTGCTTATACCACCGGGAGTGAGAGTCCAGTTTTCAAAACCGGAATTTGGAATGCTTTGGGCTGATACAGTTAATGTTCCTATAAATACAAAAAGAAAGGTAAGTAATGATTTCATTATATGTTTGTTTTTCCAAATGTAAAAAAGTTTAATGATGAAAAAAAATGTACTTGACGGAAAAGGTCAATATGACAAATTACGTACACTTTCAACCGTTAATAACGACTTTTAGCTTGGTTCCAACCTTCAGTTCATTGGATTGCAGGTTGTTTAACTCCTTAATTTGAGCAACGGTCACCCCCTGGTAACGCTGAGCAATTTTCCATAAGGAGTCACCGGATTGAACCGTATGCCATACAAATTTCGAATCGCCCGTATTATCAGAAGAGCCGGTAATTTGATTATTCGTTTTAACTGCAGCAGATGTAGACTTTTTGGTTGATGATTTCTCAGCCACCTTAACCGCTTTTTTTGTACCTGAAGTATAGATTGTAAGTTTTTGACCGGTTGAAAGTTTTGTACTTCTTAAACGATTCCAGCTTTTAATATCATTCACAGAGCAATGGTAGTGCTTAGCTATTGTCAGCAAATGCTCTCCTCTTTTTACCCTGTGGTATTTTTTTACCTGATCAAAAATCAGAGCCTCGTCTTTATCGTTTGAAACAAATTCAGCAACCGCTGTATTCTCCTCAACTTTGTA
>JAYURB010000021.1:0-4870 GCA_043756425.1 Bacteroidota bacterium | reverse complement strand
TGTAAGAGACCCCTTGTTTTCCCCTCTTGCAGGACTATCCACCGGTGGGCGGACAGCACCAATAAATACACAAATGACATTAATCCAACAGATGATTCCAACCTCATATATGCCGGATATTTTATTGAATCTTGAGCAAGTTGTCGATTAATTAAACACTAAAACTACCTCAAGACAATGTTGATGCATACAATTATTTTTTTTGCTAACTTTACAGGAAGTACTTAGCGAAAAATTGAAAAATAAAATTCTAAGTATTAAAAATTAAAACGCTATCAAACAATTCTCTACCATTCTATGGCCGGTTATTCGTTGGCCGGTTATCTTTGTATCAATACTTTGGATCGTTGAAGGGCTTAGCGTTTTAACCGGCATTAGAGCAGTTTGGTTAGGAATAATTCCTCGCACAATTTCAGGTATACCGGGAATATTTTTCTCGCCCTTTATTCACGGCAATTATGAGCATCTACTATCCAATACATTGCCCTTGCTGGTGGTAGGTAGTGGATTGTTTTACTTTTATAAAGTTCTGGCAAAACAGGTTATTGCTATGATCTGGTTGTTTACAGGTTTTTGGGTATGGCTGGCAGCAAGAGATAGTTCACACATTGGTGCAAGTGGTTTAATTTATGGTTTTGTTTGTTTTTTATTTTTCAGTGGTCTTTTGCGCAAGGATACACGACTCATGGCGGTTTCATTCTTAGTTACTTTTTTGTATGGCAGTATGGTTTGGGGAATATTGCCTGTTGACCAGAGTATATCGTGGGAGTCGCATCTTTTTGGTTCAATTGCCGGAATTTTTTGTGCCATTTATTACCGTGCAGAAGGCCCGCAAAGAACCAAAGCCCAGTGGGAAATTGATGAGGAAATGGGAGTAGAAATTCCTGAGGATTCTACTCTTGAAAACCCGGAAACAGAAGACTCAAAAGGTCATTTTTCGGGCGACAATTTTCAATACAAATATATTGAAAAAAAAGAGGAAGAAAACAAGGGTAACAATCAGTAAATCAAGGTTATTTGCTATTATCTTTTCAACAATTCATTCATGAAAAGTTTACGAACTATATCCGGTAACCGCCTTACGATTATCTAAATTTACGGGATTATTAAAAAAACCAATAAAATCTTATTTTATAACTATGAAAAAACTCTCTACAATTCGAACATTATGTTTCGCAATTTTTTGCCTTTGGCTTTCAATAGCCGGAGCGACACCACCGCCTGTCGGCGATGCAGGTATTTCCGCAATTACTGAACCAACAAGCCCTGTCTGCAAGGGAAGCAGTCCGGTAGTAGCTGTTATCAGTAATTTTGGAACAAGCTTTGCCATCAGTACTGTAACGGTTAACTGGAAAGTAAACGGAGTTTCTCAAACTCCTTATAACTATACAGGTAATATTGCTATTGGCAGCACAGATACAGTTGTATTGGGCACTTATAATTTTTCAAGTGGATCGTACACTATAGAAAGCTGGACTTCAGACCCTAACATTGGAACAGATTCTGATAATTCCAATGATTCTCTAACAGAAATCATCGCTGTTAGTTCAAAACTTACAGGAGCGTATACAATTGCAGGAACTACTCCAGATTTTGCAAATTTCAAGGCCGCTGTTTCTGCTCTAACTACGAATGGAATTTGCGGTCCTGTTGTTTTCAATATGAGAGCTTATACAGATTCTATGCAGGCTGTTATTCCGCAAATTGTTGGAGCCGACTCTGTCAACACAATTACTTTCCAATCTGAAAATGGAGATAGCACTTCTGTTATTCTAACATATCCTTCAGTAGATACAATTAACAATTTTAACTATTTGATACGCTTAAACGGCGCGGATTATATAACTTTTAATGCACTTACTCTTCGACGCTCCGGAATTCTAACCAATGGAAGAGTCCTTGTTTTTGACAGCAATGCTACGCACAACACTGTTACACATTGTAGGATAATTAGTGCTCCTTCTACTACACCAAATTCACTTGCAGCACTTATTCATTCAGAATCAGGAGGTGGACCATCTGCTGCTTTTAATGATTCTATGAATACGTTTACACACAATTACCTAAAAAACGGCTCACTCGGAATTTACATGAATGGAATTAGCGGTTTATCACTCGAATATAATACTAAAATTACAAACAATACTTTCGAAGATCAATATTTCAAAGGAGTTCAAATGATGAATCAGGGCTTTGCCATGATACAGGAAAACACCTTTACCACAAATTCTACATATCGTGGCTATTCAGCCATATACCTGGATCGCAGTCTTAGACCGCATAAGATTACAAAAAACCAGATCTTAAATACATCAGGCACAGGTATCTTCCTTGTTGATTGTATTGGACAAGCAGGAGTTCATGGAACTATTGCCAATAATTTTATTCATTCTAATGATTCGGCAGGAATTTCAATTGTTAATGGAGACTACCAAGATATTATCTTTAACAGCATCCTGATGACGGGTACAGATTCTTCTTTCTCAGCACTTGCTGTTCGCGGCGTCGGCACGGGCAAGGTTATTATGAATAATATTCTTTCGAACAGAGGTAACGGTTATGCTTATTTAATTTCTGATGGAGCTCAGGCCGGGATTCAAAAATCGGACTATAACGATATTCATTCTACAGGCCAGTACGTAGGTTTATTAAATGGCGTTGAAAAAGATTCTTTAACATGGGTCTCTGCAATTCAAAAAGATTCAAATTCGATTTATCTAAATCCGAATTTTGCCACCGTTACAGATTTTCACGTTACGTCAATTGCCATGGATGATCGTGGTAAACCGTTTGGCGGAGTTACCGATGATCTTGAAGGAGACAGCAGAAGCAGCCTTACTCCTGATATTGGAGCTGATGAATATTCATCGAGCGCAAGAAATATTGGAATCATTGGCATTATCAGTCCTGTCGACAGTACTTGCGGATCTTTAACTACAACAGTTTCTGTTGTCGTAACCAATACAGGTGGTACTGCTGAATCAAACTTTGATGTGGTAACTAAAATTTCAGGAGCACTGACACAAACCTTAACACAGACGCACACAGCAACACTTGCTCCGGGCACGAGTGATACTCTGACTTATTCAACTACCATCAACACCAATACAACTGGCACATACAATTTCAAAAGCTATACTTCACCTACACTTTTCAATGATGACGTTCATGCAAACGATACGCTTCAGTTGGCCATTGTGCAATTTACTCAACCCGGTGCACCAACTGCTACAGGCACTTCAATTTGCGGTTCAGGTACAGACACATTAACAGCTGTATCAACAGATACTCTTCATTGGTATGCAGCTATGACAGGCGGAAGTCTACTTGATACAGGCGCTGCTTTCATTCCTCCGAATGCAACAGCAACTACAACATATTATGTTGCCGGTAAATCAGGCTGCGAAGGCCCCCGTACAGCTGTTGTTTTAACTGTGCGTTCATTACCAAATGTCAGTTTAGGTAATGATACAAGCATCCTGCAAGGACAAACAGATACTTTGAATGCAGGAACCTTTACTGCTTATCTTTGGTCTACAGGCGCTACTACTCAGAAAATTGGTGTTGATACAACAACGTCCGGTTGCTACAGCGTTCGAGTAACAGACGCTTTTGGTTGTAATGGCAGGGATACTGCTTGTGTAACTGTTATAGCTCCTTCAGATGCAGGTGTTACTTCAATCCTTTCACCTACAAATAAATTATGCGCTGATGACAGCATTAATGTAACTGTTCGCATTACTAACCTTGGTTCAACCACTGCAAATACTATTCCTGTTTCCGCACAGATTACAGGAGCTATTAGTGCAAATTTCAGCGATACTATTTTCTCTCTTGCACCGGGTATTGATACAACCCTTACCCTGGGCATAATTGACGGTAGCGCAGGCGGTGTTGTTGCTATTAAGATATTTACTTCGTATACCAATGACCAGAATCACGTAAATGATACATTAATGGTAAGTGATACCATTGTTATTGAACCGGCATTACCGTTAGGAATTAATGGTTCACGTTGTGGCACAGGAACAAGTTTAGTAATTGCTACTGCAAGTGATTCTATCCGTTGGTATAATGCTCCTACAGGAGGCAATCTGCTTTTCGTGGGAGATAATTACTTAATCAATTCGCTTGCTACAACAACAACTTATTATGCTCAAAATGGTAACGTTTGTTCAATACAGGGCCGTACTCCTGTTGTTGCAACTATTAATAACGCTTCAGTAAACCTTGGACCGGATATTACTGCATCAGATTCAACGGTGCTGGATGCAGGCCCGGGCTTTGTATCTTACCTATGGAACTACAACTCTATCACTACTCAAACACTTACCGTTTATGTTGACAGTATTTATTCTGTTTGTGTAATCGATAATAACGGCTGTTCAGCTTGTGATTCAATAAACGTTAGTATTACTGTAGGAATTGAAGCTGTTCAGGCTGATGCCAACATCAGACTTTATCCAAATCCTGCACATACAAACGTTATCGTTGAAATGAAAAAATCCATTAAAGGAAAAACTTCATTTACAATTTCAAACATGCAGGGCCAGCTAATCTTAAACGAAGAGATTGAAAATGTTTCTTCTAAATCGTTTAACGTTGCCGGTTACTCTAAAGGAATTTACTTCCTGAAAATCACATCTGAAAACAGCTCTTCTGTTTACAGACTGATTATTGAGTAAATAGTTTTTTCATAGTATTTTGAAAGCCTTTCCTTCGGGAAAGGCTTTTTTTTGGAATTTACAATTCAAAAAAATATATAAATATGTGGGTCAGGATTAAAAGTTGGGGAGTAAGTCCGAAAAAGATAGCTTTGCGTTCAAAAAAATATCGAAACAATAAGCCTCCAACTGCTTCATCAGTTTTT
>JAYURB010000020.1:0-4871 GCA_043756425.1 Bacteroidota bacterium | reverse complement strand
CTCTTTATCTTTTACAACAGGGTTATCATTAGCTTCAGAATTGATCTCTTTAGCTTCGATTTTATTAACTGAATTTATATTCTCGTTTGTATTTGGATCAATATTATCCCCTCCTTTTTCGATTGCACTTGGTCTGACAACAGTCTTGCCTTTATCTGTTGTATTAGCCGGAACAACAGTCTTGCCTTTAGCCGTTGTATTAGTTGTAACAACCAACTCGCTTTTATCCGTTGTATTAGTTGTAACAACCGTCTCGCTTTTATCTGTTTTATTAGCGGGAACAACTGTCTTGACTTTATCCGTTGTATTAGCCGGAACAACAATTTTCTCCTTTACAGCTGACTTATCAATACCGGATGGATTTGAATTTTCGGCTTTATTAACTGCGGGGTCATTGGGTGATGCAGAAGTATTGAGCGCGACCTCTTCAGGCTTATTATTTTCAGGAGTTAAAACAAGTGGAGAAGAATCGGTAGTCTTTTCCATTGGCTTCTCGGCTTGTTTATTAGCTGAGGTGCTCTGTGGGTTTGGAGAATTATATGCTTGTGTTGATTCATCTTCCGGCCTGATTAAAATCCTTTTTCTAACCTCCATCATGTCTTTTTTAAGGAATCTCACATCGCCTAAATTATCCTGCGTGTTAACTAACATTTTTTTTGATTCCTTATCGTGCTTTTCAGAACTTGATTGTAAATCTTCCCACTTTCTTAATAAATCTTTCTTTTTTCTCTCATCACTTTCCATTTGCGCCTGATCCATCAGCTCCAGGCTCTTCTCTTTTTCTTCACTTGCCTTTCTATTTAACTCCATTGCTTTGGCAAAAATTTTAATGGTCTCCTTTTGAACATCCCTAATATCTTCTTTTATTTTCATGTATTTTGGAAACTCGGGATGAGCAGTATTTATATTGGTAAGATCTGTTTTTTCTTCAGCATCCGGCATTGATGAAACATCGGGAATATTTGATTTATTACTGATAGTGGGCACATCAGTTGTCTCAGCATTCGATTTTGAATTTTCATTCGAAGCGATGGTTGGACTATCCATTGTCCGGGTATCAATAATAGCAGGATTATTTTGAGCGAATACCGCTGCATTGCCGGTTTGCTTAGAATTATCTTTATCAGAAATGTTTTCGTTCCGAATTGCCGGTGATTGTTCAGTGTTGGCAACTGTGCCCATTTTATAATCAATGCCCGGATCAAGAGTTCTTGCTACTTTTATTTTTTGCTGCGCTTCTTGCCATTCCTTTATGGATGCAAGACTCATTTCATTTGATTTCCCTATCAGGCTATCTCTATAGGAAGAATTGGGTGAAGCATTGATCTGATCCTGCAATTGAAGGGATTGTGCAGAAAGAGTATTGGAAGTAGAAATTCGATTTTGGTATTCCACGAAAGCATTTTGGGCTTCTGGATTAACTGCTGCATTTGAAGTGACCTTAAATTTGTTTTCCGAAAGGTTTGCTGAATCTACTTTACTGGGGGAATTCTTTACAGACACTCCTTTATTTTGAATTGACCCGAGGTTAATTGAAACAGGTTCTATTTTTGAGCCTCCCGTTGAATTTATAGTGCTATTCTCTTGCGACTTTCGTGTTTGGTCCTCTTTGTTTAAACTTGATGAGTTCTTTGAAAGTGTATTAGTTTCCTCTACTAAAGGTACTTGAACTTTTGCGGAGTTTATTGCACCGATTTCCTGATCAACTTTAGGCTTATTTTCATTGGAACTTTTTTCTGAAGGATTGATTTTCGTTCCTGACAAACTACTACTTTCTGTTTTCTTAAAAGTTCGTTCAGGTTTAATAATTGTTTTCGTATTAGAGGCCATTGGTCCGGAAACTTTTGAAATACTTGCAATTTCATTCGCATCGGTAAAAGCCAATTGTGCTTCCTTTTCTCTTGCTGTTGCAAGTTCTGAAGCATTGCTTGCATCAAAAGCAAGTTGATCGCCTTCTGATTTATTTAACTCAGACAATTCGATTAATGATGCAGAACTATCAGCATCCAAACCGGGAGTTTCAGAAAGTTTTTTATTGTAAAGAGCCAGGTCAAGTTTAGCTGCAGCCTGATCTCTGAGGGAATGCGATAAATTATAAAGACTATCGGCTTCGCTTTGCATTTCCTTAGCATCTAAGAAGGCTATTTTAGCTATTTCTTCATTGCTGATATTGCTATCGAAAATAATCTCCGGAGTCTCATCTTCTATACGAAGTTCCTGCCTTCGATTTGCCTCTTCTTCCTTCTGTAAAATATCGCCTGAAGATTGGGTATTTTCAAGAGAAGGATCGTATTTATCCCTCCTGTTAATTTTAACATTAGGTAATGTCGATCTTTTCTTTTCTAAAAGTGAAAGTCCTGATGAATCAGAATTAATATCGGATTTGCCAGAATTCGGAATATCATTTGCGTCTAGTAATGCCGGCGGTGTTGCATAAACGATCTGATCGTTAATACTTACCTTTACCAGGGATGCCGAGTCAACTTTTAAAGAATATGACTTGGATACTGTATTGCTTGGAATAGATGCTTCAAGTCCTTGAGAAAAAAAGTTTTGAAGTATCATTTTTTCTTCCTGATCTTGTTTATCTATTTGAACAATTTGTTTTATATCGGAAGAAATAATGGTTGCAGGTAAATTGAAATTTTCAAGATGAGGTATATATCCTCCGCCTTCAACTAAAACCAAATAATTTTCACCGGCAGGAATTGTGAGTTTATAACTCCCTGTATGGGCATCTGTATGTGTTGATGTTATAATTCCATCTCCGGAACCGGTAAGAATTGTTATACGGGCATCTCTTCTAACTTTCTGGTCGATAGGTATATAAACTCCTGTTACGGTGGCCATTTTATTAGATGTGTTATCTACTTTAATATTACGGACAATTACTTTCGAATTATCTGATTCTTCAGTAGTAGCATAACTAGCCATTAGACCGTCAGAAGATGGAACATAGAGAAAATCGTCGCTAGTAGTATTTATAGGAATTCCCAAATTTTCAGGAGTTGACCATGTCTTTGTAACATTATCGAATTCACTCTTAAATATGTCAAAACCACCAATACTGTTATGTCCTTTACTTGAGAAATACAATGTACTTCCATTATTAGCTAAAAAAGGAAAATCTTCGTCTAAGGAAGTATTTATGACATTACTTAAATTCTCGGGAACTGAGAAATCATTCGAAGGTGATTTTCTGGCAATAAAAATATCTTTACCTTGATTACTATTTTTTCCAAACCGTGATAGATAAACATAGTTTCTATCATTTGAAACAAACATGACATGATCTGATTGCTCTTTTATATCTTTTGGACCTAATAGTGTAGCTGAAGCATTTACTACTTTACCGTACGATTGGCTAAAATCAAAATTTTGATAAAAGCTATACAATGGAATTTCCTTAGAGCCGGTAATAATTACATTCTTTCTTTGGGCTAATAGTTTTACTCCGCTCTCACAATTTTGAATATAAGCCTCAACATCATAGTTAGAAAGATTTTTACCGGTCTCTTTGCTCCTAAAAATATCGAAGCAAGCCAGTGCTTTTTGAAAATCATAATTAATAAGATATCCTCTTCCTAAATAATAATATACATCCGCTGGAGTCTGAGGGTCTTTTGATGCTAAATATAGAAATGTAGCTGCATTTGACTTTTCCTTTCCAACTAATAATAAACACACACCAAAGCGGTAAATATATTTTGAGTTATCAGGATTTACACTTAACAACTGAGAGTACTGAGGTAAAGCTTCGTTGTACTTTTGCATAGCAAAAAAATTATCAGCTTTCTTTTTCAATTCTGCCTCCGGTAGTCGCCTGTTCTCCGAAAAGGATGGATCTGAAAAGAAAAAAACTAATAAAACAAAAATATATATTGATTTGGTTTTCACAACCTTCACGTTATCAATTTTTTACAAATATAGTAATTAAGATAAACACTCTTTCACAATGTTTATCTTCTTATTAGCTTAATATCAATAATTAAGTTTCATGAAAGACGGATAAATCTTGCAACAAAAAGCGTATCAGCAAAGGAGTCATACCCTTCGAGATAAGTGAAATTTTCCAATTTAAGAGGCAAATGCTCTTCAAAATAAGCTGCATTTTCTTCATTTTCATTTTTAAAAACTGAACAGGTAATGAAGATTAGTGGCTTTCCGATTTTTAACGATGGCAAGATATTTTTAATGATTTTCCTTTGCAGAGGAACATAATGATTACTTATTAAATTTCGGGAATCGTTTCTTAACCATTCAGGAGATCGAGACCAGGTTCCGGAACCGGAACAGGGTACATCAGCCACAATACCATCAAAAAAATTATCTTTATAAATATTCCCTTTAGCCAAATCAGCAACCCGGGTTTCGTAATTCTTTGCTCCGGTTTTTTGCATTCTCAATATATAATTATTCAAAATACTTTTCCTGGCGTCAGTTGCAGAAATTTTCAGTTGAGGTTCATTATCCAATAACAAAAGACTCTTCCCGCCTGAACCTGCACAAGCATCCCACCACCATTCATCTTTACGGGGAGCAATCAATTCAATTGTCCTTTGGGAATTAACATCCTGAATTTCAAAATATCCTTTCTTCCACGATTCAGTGTTCTCCAAATCAATACCTTGATCAAAAGAATACGCACATTCACTTATTCCTACGATATAATTCAAGGATTTAGTATTTAATTCGGAAGTAACTTGATTAATTTTTTCTTTACGAATCCTTATCCACAGCCTGGGTTTTTGGAGAAAAGAATAATACCATTTTTCTTTATTTATTTTTTCAGACAATAAATCATTTAAAGGAAAAATGTCATCAAGTTTAAAAGATGTAAAACGTTTGCTCATTTGATCTATCTTTTGCTC
>JAYURB010000019.1:0-2140 GCA_043756425.1 Bacteroidota bacterium | reverse complement strand
GCAGAATGATGCTACTGACTATCTGAAGAAATCACTTAATCGGAACTCCAGGGAGGCTCTTTTACCGCCAAATCTCCCTGCTGATGTATTTAACAAACTTCCTGAAAAAACCGGAGTTTATTATTTTCATAATGACAAAGGTGATATTATTTATGTTGGTAAGGCTATAAACATTAAGAAAAGAATTCTTTCTCACTTTTCGGGAAAAGGTCCAAGCCGTTTAGCTTTTATTTCATCCATTGCAAATATAACTCATACAATATGTGGAACGGAATTAATTGCTCTCTTGCTTGAGTCAAATGAGATTAAGCGATTGTATCCAATTTATAATCAGGCACAGAAATTTGAACGTAATAATTATATCCTTACTGATTATGTTGATCAACGCGACATTCATCACCTTGTTTTTGCCAGGAATAATAAGCGGTTAAAGCCCATAACGCATTTTAGATCTTTTGATGCTGCCCGAGAGTATATTTTTGGTCTTATTAAGGATTATCATCTTTGCCCACGCTATTGCGGTATACAATCAAGTTCGGGTCCCTGTCTTGATTTTGGAATGGGAAAGTGTAAAGGAATTTGTGCCGGTAAAGAAAGTATCGATGATTATAATAAGCGCGTTAAAGCAGCAATTCGGAAAATAAATAAGAAACTTCAAACCAACATTATTATTGGAGCAGGAAGGAGTATGAACGAGAAATCAGTAGTATTGATTGAGCAAGGAGTATATAAGGGTTTTGGATATTTCGCTGAAAATCTTGAAATAGATTCATTGGAAAAAGCAAAGGAAATTATAGATCCTTTTAAACATAATCCCGATGTGCAGCGTATTCTCGACAGGTGGGTTTAAAAAAAATCAGGAAAATCCTAAAAAACGATCCTGGAATTTTCTAACATTAATTTTGTCTATAAATTTCAAAAGCTTCATTTTCCCAGATATTTTCATACTGCTCTTGATGATTTCTTAATAGATTTTCTAGCCCTATATCTTTTAAACTTGAACTTGAATTGTTTTTCGGAGCGATAAGATAAATTGATTTATAATGTTGAAATTGGTCAAAAGTCTTTCCCGACGATTGATCCCTGATTGTATATAAAACTTTCCGGCCTGTGTATAAAGAAAATGCTCTTGCTCTGCAAAATACAAAAACGGAATTTGATGGCAGCGTTTTTATATAGGTAAACATTTCTTCTGATGTTCCTTTTTGCGGCCCGTCTTCAATTTCACCTTGATGGTTTATGATATTCCAAACCGGACTTGCACATGCCAGAATTAAAAGAAGATAAATTGCAGTTAAGAATAAATTATTATTTCTGCCTAATGATGTAAATATAGATTTTATTAAATAGCCTAAATAGAAAATAAGCAAAGGCAATATCGGCAGTAAAAATCTGGCACCGCCATCGCCATAAGGATAAAAAAGTATAACCATTAAATAAATTGGAAACACAAATTCAGCTAATGAAGCGGATTGAATACTTTTAATCAGCCAACCGCATAGAGCAAAAAGTATCCATACTGCCGGTATCCACATACCGAAAAAAGGAAAAATATATTGAGAAACTGAATAATATAGTACAGCGTTTTTTAGAAATAGTAAATCATGTGTTTGAAATGAATTAAGATAAAAGTTTGCTAAATGGCCCGGTACAATAGGGAATAGAAACTTATTTAAAAATATAAAAAATAGAAAAGTAAATGCTATTGATAAGAATAATCGAATTAAATTATTTTGACGATTAATATTTTTTTGGATTTGATTTAAGCTGTAAAAAACAAAACCGATAATTGCTGCAAAGCCGGCAAGTCTCAATGAAATTAAAAAGGAGAGCAAGATAGCTGTAACTATGAATGAGTATTTCTTTTTATAATGAGCAAACTCTGTCCATACAAACAAAAGCAGCAATATGCACGTAAATGGTATTTCAGATAAAATCTGTTTCTTTAATTCAAGTATTTGAAAGTTGTAGCAGAAGATTAATGTTAGAAAAACAGAAAGGATAAATGATGTTTTCTTTCTAAAGTATTCAAAACAAATTATTCCTGTTATAAAAAGTGCAAATGAAAAAAAGATACAATAAGGTTGAATATCCAGTTTTGCAAAATAATATATCGGGGCAATTAATAAAGGTAGTCCTA
>JAYURB010000018.1:0-4888 GCA_043756425.1 Bacteroidota bacterium | reverse complement strand
TTCTGAATGAATAGAGGGAGTTAAGTATTTCATGAATAAGCCTGATTTCAAATTTCTTTTATATTCATCCTGCAGCCATTTGACATAGCTTTCAGAAGTTTTGCTGAGGCAGCGTGCATAAATCCGAACGCGGTAATCAATTTCTTCTTTTAAAAGTTCTGCCAGCGACAAGGCTTCTTCCAGGTCTATGCTATTTTCAATACACATATTCTGATGCTGTTCAATGGAACGGTCAATGACGACTCTGGGCCTGTGGTGGCTGCCAATAACTTTTTTATGTTCCTCTTTGACATCGAAATCTATAACTTCAGTTTTACTGAATCTTATTCTGAGTGTTTCAGGCATAACATATTTGTATGCCCTTTCAATTTCTTCATCACTTTTTAGTCCCTGCAAATGCAGCTCAGGAGAACGGAAAATGCTCATCCAGTCAATAGAGTCCTCCCACAAGCCAAAGCGGCTCAAGTTGTTTCCCAAATCAATAACAGTAAATTCCTTTTTGTTGCCAAGAATTCGGGACCCTCTTCCAATCATTTGAAAGTAAAGTGTGAGAGATTTAGTGGCACGATTAAGAATGATGCTTTCTACGGTTGGCTCATCAAAACCTGTTGTAAGGATACTGACAGAAGTTAGAATGGCATCGGGCTTTTCACGAAACCATTGCAGGATATCTCTTCTTTCGCGAGCAGTATTAGTATTGTCAAGATGCTTTATCTGATAACCTGCCTGACGAAAAGTGGCATAAACATGTTTTGATGTTTCAATACCATTATTAAAGATAAGCGTTTTCTTGCCCAGGCTTCTTTCTTGATAGGCACTTAAAAGTTTATCCTGCATGGCGCTATTGTTATAAAGCCTTTCGCTGGAACTTACGGTATAATCACCATTGATACCGACTTTTAAGGACGTTAATCCGACGTGATAACTATACGTAGTTGCTCTTGCCAAAAAACCCATTCCAATAAGCGAAGAAATTGATTCGCCTACAATAAGTTCATCGTAATTATCCTTCATGGGCAGGTTGATGTTGGAACTTAGAGGAGTTGCTGTAACACCAAGCATTACGCCCTTTTCATAAAACTTAAATAATTTTCCAAAAGAATTGTAGTGTGCTTCATCAACAATCATTAATCAAATGCTGTCCAGGTCCAAAATTTTATCTCTAAGCCTGTTATTCAGCGTTTCCACCATGGCAACAAAACACATATAATCGTTTGGGACGGGTAGTTCCTTGACCTCACTGTTAATCACCTTGTTTTTCACACCAAACTCATTGAGCATTTGATGGGTTTGTCCGCATAACTCTATTCTGTGAGTTAGTATTAAAACCTTTTTCCCTGTAACTTCAATAAACCTTCTGGCTATCTCTGAAAAAATTACTGTTTTACCACCACCGGTAGGCAATTGGTATAAAAGACAATAATTGGTATGATGCTCTTTAAACTTTTGTAATATTTGATCGATAGCCCCTTGCTGATAAGCATAGAGCTTTTTTCCAATAGCCTGATCAGGAGTTTCCGGATATTTTGAATTATCTAATCGCATTATTGATTTTGTGGCCGCAAAGATACGATCAAATTAACGTTATAGAAATAGTTTAAAGGCAACTTTTCTAAAGGAAGCGGTCAAAAAAAATATAGCGTTAAAATACCCGTATAGTATTAACTATAAGGGACAATTAGCTTCAATAAGAATCTTCTTAAATAAGCTAAGAAAACCGGTAATTCCAATTAATCAAGTGTCGTTACCTCTTCCTGAACCCGTATGTTTTTCTTGCTTTTGATTCTGTCGAGGTAAGGTAAATAGTAATTGTTAATGAAATTCGGCTTGGAGTTATGAAAAGAAGTAACACCTCCAATTAGGTAAAGGAAATATATATAATACCAGGCAAAATCTATCTGATATTTTAAAAAACCTGCTCGTGCACTGCGCGGGAAAAGATGGTGATTATTGTGCCATTCACCAGCTACAATTCCCGGCCAGTATTGATTAACAGAAAAATCATTATGATTAAAATCTACACCATCCAACTGTTCATCTTTTCCTTTTCCATGGCCATTAAAATTAAAAGTGCGAACACCGACAGCCCAGAAAAAAGCGCCGCCAAATAATGTACATGCCAATACCATTCCGCCAAGAAGGTAAAAAACAGCAAACCAAAAACCAAGATTGAGCAACATTCCCACAACAGTACTTAATGGATTTGAAACAGAGCCCCAGCGTTGATATTGAGCATACGTATTACATTTAACTCCTGTATGGCTCATAAATCCGGCAACCCTTGCATAATCACTTTCACTTAAATTGCGGTTGATTAACTGATGATTTACATCGGCAAGAAAACAATACAAAAATCCTCCATGTGCATTATACGGATCCCCGGGCATATCCGACTTTGCATGATGCACATGATGAGATACCACATAGATTTCTTCCGGTAGCATTTTAGGCACTAAATTTTTTGTAATAAAGCGCCAGAAACTATTTCTAAATGTATACGCCTGATGCGTAGAATAGCGGTGATACCATATAGTACCATGCGTACCCATTACGATCATTCCATAAAGAAATCCTACGATAATCAATTTAAAACTGAAATATTTTATAGCGAAAATAACTACAAAAGGGAACAACAATAAAACGCTTCCCCAACAGGCTAATGGAAGCCAGTTTTTTCTTGTCTTTAAAATATTAAATCGTGAGAAAAATTCTTTTAAGAGTTGCTTTTTTGTCGGCTTAACAAGCTCGCCGTTTTCATCCATCCAACCGTATGAAGGTTCTTCGAGGATGTTATCAATAAATGACATACTTAATTATCTTTTTTAGGAAAACAATTATTGTAGTAGTTGAATAAAAAGGAAGTCTCCAATAAATTAGAAACATCAGGATTTTATCAAAAAAATCAACTTTTGCTTTCTTATTTGAAACAATGTATGCATATTTTCCGAATTCTGAAGAAAGAAAATTTTTCAAAAAAGAATTTTATTCACTGAATACCCTTAAAACAATTTATTCAATCAAAATTGGATAAAATTAGATGGGAACCTTGTTATTATGACTGAAATAATCGTTTAATGGAGATCTATACGTGTATCATCACAAATTTTGTTTTATTATTCTGAAAATCACGTAATAACAATATATTAAACGTATCTTTAAGAAATATACATATTTTTCACTTAAAGAATTTAATGAATGAACAGAGAAAATTTAGAAAGCTCATGGGGTGATATTTCCGATAAATTAAGAAATCGTTTTCCGAAATTAACTTCTTTAGATATCATTTATGTCAAAGGACAAGAAGAAGACTTATTAAAAAGAATTGAATTTAAACTTAAAAAAACTAGGCTTGAGGTTTTGACTCTGATCGGTACACTTTAATACGATATTTCAATCCAATTATTTTTGTGCTTGGGCTTAGGATTCGTAAATTTTTATTTCTGAAAATATTATTTATTTTTATGAAATAAATTTAGAAACATTTATGAAAATTCTAGTTCCCATTGATTTCACTGAGATTACTGAAAATGCATTACGATATGCTATTGGTTTGACTGATGTTTTATCCGTTACTAATATTGTACTGTTTCATGTTGTTTCCTCAGAAAAGGATGCCGCCAGTGCTTTGTCCAATCTTAATTCTCTTATTCAAAAGCATAAAGATAGTACCGGAGCTACTATTGAAAGCTACGTAAAACCCGGAAATATTTTCGATCAGATTGGAAATACAGCCGATGAATTAAAGGCATCTCTGATTATCATGGGTACGCATGGCATTAAAGGTATGCAGAAAATTATCGGTTCTAAAGCAATGAAAGTAATTACACAATCCAAAACCCCATACATCGTAATTCAAAAATTACCCTATAAAGAAATAAAAAAGATCTTAATCCCTGTTGACTACACAAAAGAGATAAAACAACTTCTTCCTCTAATTGAATCGCTCAATGAGAAATTCAAAGCGACGTTATTGTTGACAAAACAAAAATCAACAGATGAGTTTATCAATAACAAAATAAACTATAACCTTACTTATTTTAAATCATATCTGAAGGACATGAATATACCGTTTGCAGAATCAGGTACTTATACATCGTCCTCAAAATATAAAGATGTATTAGCAACGGCAAATGCATCGGGTGTGGATTTAATTGTTACCACTATTGACCCGGAAACAAATATTACCGATTACATCATGGGTGTTGAAGAACAAAAACTTGTAGCAAATGAAACACAGTTGCCGGTTTTGTGTGTCAATATTAAGCACTTTATGAGTGGACGAGGAATTTTTGAATCTCTTGGATGATTATCATGGTCTGATAATATTATCCTCGTTCAACAATTAAAATCAGCACAAAAACTAAAACCCGAATCAATACTGTTTTAATTTCTTAAAATAGTATCCTCCTTTTTCCGCCCCCCAAACCTGCTCGTCCTTTTCATTAAATCCCTGGTCCCAGCTTAGCAAGAGGTTTTCTGATATAGTAACCTTAGAGGTAGCATAGGTAGCGCCTTTCCTGTCGCTCGGACAATTTTTACCTATAGTACCACCGTCATATACATTTTCTTTAGTCTTCCTTAATATAACTGAGCAACCTTCTTTCTCCGAAAGCGAATCAAGAGGAAGTTTTTCAACAGATTCCGGTTTACCGGTAAATCGCAGGGGGTCTTTTAGTAAATAAATTACACTTTCAAAAGTTGCTTCATTCTGTTTCAGATGATAAACGCGTTGACGATACGGCTTATCAAGATAACCGTTCATGGCCTGTTCAACATAAAACCAATATCCGTCTTTTCTGTCCTTCCAGATGGGAACTATCTGCAATCGAATGTCAAAATAATTTACGGTATCCTTTAGATGTTGTCCTTCACTGCTATAAGAGCCTGC
>JAYURB010000017.1:0-2142 GCA_043756425.1 Bacteroidota bacterium | reverse complement strand
TTCAATCATTTGATAGGGGAGTCCCATTGCTTCAGGTATTACCAATATGTCTGAAAAGATAATGGCCGCGTCAACTCCTAAAATATCAACAGGCTGAATAGTCACTTCAGCAGCCAATTCCGGAGTTTCAACAAGATTCTTAAAGCCCCCTGATTTTTTTCTTACTTCTCTGTATTCGGGTAAAATCCTTCCTGCTTGTCGCATTAACCAAACCGGTGTTCTTTCTGTTTTTTCTCCACGGGCTGCCCGCAATAAAAGATCATTTTTTAATTTCATCAGCCGTAAAAGTAATAAATTGAAGATAATCAGTCCTTATATGATTAAACTGAATAGGTCAAAACTTTTCTTAATTGCACAAAGTACTTAGAACTAAGTACAAAGACTTACTTGCCTTAAATCAGCCACAAACATTATTTTAGAAAAGTTAAAAAAAATTCACAATGCCAAAATGAATCTTTCCGTTTTTTAGAAATATTGGGTTATCAAATTGCTTCCCTAAAGCATAACTCACAGACATTATTCCCAATTTAGTTTCAAAATTAATTCCCGTTCCGAAACCCAAGGGAGTATCGTTAATGTCTTTATTCCTGCTTTTGTTTTTATACCAGGCCATATTGAAGAAGGTAAAAAGAAATGAATTCTGATCGAGAAGATATCTATACTCTAATTTCCCAATTGCATATTGTGAAGCAAAAATTGATTCTTCATCGAAACCCCTTAGAGATTTCAGTCCACCGATACGGAATAATTCATTTACAAATAAATTGGGATTGTAAATATAAGCAGCAATTGTTCCGGCCACTAAAACATGCCTTCCTCCGGGCGAAATGAAATAATCCGCATTCAACTCAGCGTGGTATGAAACACTTCTTAATTGAATGCTGTCATAGACTGATTTATTAATTTCACTGTTTCTCCTTATCTTTCTGTTTCCGGCACTTCCTGTAGCTTCAACACTAAAACCGTTTCTTGGATTCAAACGGTAATCCAGCTTTTCATAATGGACTGTTCCTCCATACGAAACAGTTGTTATATCGGCAAATTCGGGAAGAATGGTAACATTTTCCAACCCTTTTACCGATTGTAAATCGCTTTGCTTGTCGTTGATAAAGGCTTTTAAATAATTATTACCCGATAAAGCATACTGTATTCCTGCATTTTTTGTAACGTCTATATAGGTTGTATCTTTTTTAAAGATGGCAAGGTTGCCGTCAATGCCTAAAGAAGTATTAAATAAAAATGGATACAATGCCCTTACTTTCAAATCTTGGGATTTTACTGGGAGTTGCTTCCAATTAAATTCAATAATCTCGCCTCTTTTAAGTGAATTCTGTAGCTTCAAATGCACCTCTCCCGTAATATTTAATTTTCCTGATTTTGATTCATCCGGCAAAAAGCCAATTATTCCATCAAACTGACTTGCTTTCTTGTTTTCTAAAAAAAGAAAAAGTTTTGTTTCCTTTTCATTGAATAGTATTTGAGATGATTTTAGTTCTTTAATAAATGGTAATTCCCTCATTCTGCCGGAGACTTTTTTTATCCGGCTTTCATTGTATGAATCTCCGGGTTGTATGCCAATATAATTGTAAATATATACCGGGGCAATGGTTGCATTCCCTTTGATGATTATACTGTCAATTTTTACAAAACGATTTTTGCTTAATGACAAAGACGAGTAGAATCGATTTTCAACAATTCGAATAGAATCAAAATTAAGAGTAGCAAAAGGGTAACCGTTGTTTTCGCAGTTGCGAATAATTTTTTCATTCAATTGTGAAATTTGATTATACCTGAATGGCTTTTCTGAAAATAACTTCTTGCGAAATCCCGTTCCTTCGAAAAGTTCAGAAGGCACATTTCCCTGACTGATTTGTCCCCATAAATATTTGTGACCGGAATAAATAAATGCCGTAAACCGCGTACTGTCTTTAAAAACACTGTCAATTCCCGCAGCAAGATATCCTTCAGTACGCAACTTGAAAAGTACCGTTTCGAATTGTTTAAATATTTGAAAAGTGTCCTTAAAGTATTTTGATCCGTTAATTTCTTTTTGTAAATCATTAAGGTAAGAGGGTAGTGAATCGGACAATACAATAGCGGCAGAAAAACTTTTTTGTCCTTCAGATGAAATTTTTAAAAACA
>JAYURB010000016.1:0-4894 GCA_043756425.1 Bacteroidota bacterium | reverse complement strand
CCTATCTTTTGTGCAAAATTTAATTTACAGATTGAAGGGATGGTTGCTCGATTTTTTATCAAAAAAAGATTGGGGACTTTTTGAGTGAACCCTACTTAATAAAACCCTGCATACTACAGCCTGTATTGGCACCAGAAATGATTTTACGCATATATCCCTAAAGCATGCAGAAAACAGAATAATTCTTGATACAATTGTAAGAGGAAATGTGTATCAACAAAACACAAATGCATATTTGGACTTCACTTTTGATATAAACAAGCATTTTTCAATCAATTCAGGAATCCGATTGGATTATTTCCGGTTTAATTTTACTGATGAAAAGTCAGATAGCTTATCCGGAGAAAAATCGATTGTTCGAGCCAGCCCCAAAATCAACTTCTACTATGCTTTGAATGATAAATTTCAGCTCTTCTTAAAATCAGGAATTGGTTTTCATTCTAACGATGCCAGAGCTGTTGTCATTAATCATGTTAGCAATAGTTTACCAAAAGCATTTGGTGCAGAAATTGGAAGCGAGTTCAAATTGGGAAGGCGCGTTATTGTAAATATGGCATTGTGGACATTATACTTAGAAAATGAATTGGTTTATATTGGAGACGAAGGAACTGTTGAAACTAACAACCCTACACAAAGGTTTGGAACTGATCTAAGCATTCGATATCAGCTTTCTGAAAATATTTATGGTGATCTTGATTTAAATTATAGTCATGGTAGATTAAAAGGTCTTCCTCGTGGCGAGAATTATATACCACTGGCACCGCAACTAACAAGTATAGCCGGAGTAACCTATAAGCAGGAAAAAGGCATTAATGCAAGTTTGCGTTATCGCTTTATTGACTCCAGACCTGCCAATGAAAATAACAGTGTTATTGCCAAAGGATATTTTCTTTTAGATGCAGTTTTAGCCTATAAGATTTCCAAAATCGAATTTGGATTAAGTGCAGAAAATATTCTAAACACCACATGGAATCAGGCGCAGTTTGATACAGAGAGTCGATTGACAAATGAAGTTAATCCTGTTTCAGAACTTCATTTCACACCCGGAAGTCCATTCTTTTTGAAAGGCTCTGTTTTAATTAATTTCTAAAAGAAAATGATTGTTCCAAAATTAACAAGATTGGAAATCAGTAAAGAAATTAATAAGTTCATAATGAAAGGATCTCTGCTATCCGCATTAACTCTGCCGGGTAATCTTTCTTTTTATTTACTATTTCAGAGAAAGGTGTATAAACCAGATTATTATTTATAATTCCTACCATTTCATTTTTCCTTCCTTCCAGCAGACCTTCAACAGCTCCAACACCCAAACGGCTTGCTAAAACTCTGTCTGCGCATGTTGGACTTCCCCCTCTTTGTAAATGTCCCAATACAGTAACACGCGTATCGTATTCACCAAATTTCGATTTTACTTCTTCGGCAATATCGTAAGCTCCACCTGAATCATCTCCTTCAGCAACAACAACAATCATAGAAGACTTCTCTCTTTTCCAGCCTCGCCGCAATATTTTTACAAGTTGTTCAACACGTGTAACTGTCTCCGGAATCAATATGGCTTCTGCTCCGCCTCCTATTCCACTGTGTATGGCAATCATGCCGGCATCCCTTCCCATAACTTCAACAAAAAATAAGCGATTATGCGAATCAGCTGTATCCCTTATTTTATCAATAGCCTGAACAACAGTATTCAAAGCAGTATCAAAACCAATAGCAGTATCTGTTCCCCAAATATCATTATCGATTGTTTTCGGTATACCTATTACCGGAATATCAAACTCACTTGTAAACTGGCTTATTCCGCGAAAGGATCCATCGCCTCCTAAAACTATTAATGCATCTATTCCTTCTCGGGAAATACTTTCAAATGCAGCTGCTCTGCCTTCTTTTGTTTTAAACCTTTCACTCCTTGCTGTCTTTAATATGGTACCGCCGCGTTGAAGTATATTGCTGACACTTTTTGAAGAAAAATCAGTAAACCTTCCGTCTATCATTCCTTCATAACCGTTTAGGATACCTTTAACATGGAGCTTATAATAATTACACGTTCGCACAACAGCACGAATACCGGCATTCAAACCCGGACAATCACCTCCGGTGGTCAATACGCCTACTTTTTTATATTTCATACTTCATCATTTTTTTGCTCCGGTACAGCAGGCCTCTTTTTGCTGCCTGAATAAAGTTCATATTTGAGAAACCGGCATTCTATGGAACCATTGTATAGTTGAATCCTTCTCGATGCATGTAAGCCAATTTTATTTGCTGCTTCTCTATTAGCGGTTAATATCCATGCCGTATTCCCCTGATATTTCTTTTTTAAAGTATCTCCTATTGCGGCATACAATTCAAAAAGGTCGGAATCAGTAATTCGTCCGCCATAAGGAGGATTTGTTATTACTGTTTGCGCACCGACAACAGGAGTATAATGTTCAAAAGGCATAAGATGAAAAGAAATATCGTTGCCCACTCTGGCTTCTTCAGCATTTTCTCTTGCATTATTTATTGCAGAAGAAGCCCGATCAATACCGGTAATGGCGAAAGACAAACCGGGCTTCTCTTCGCTTCTTGCTTTTTCCAGAATTGAACTCCAAAGAGAAGCATCAAAATTAATCCATCTTTCAAATCCAAACTCTTTCTTGAAAATTCCCGGTGCAATGTTTCTGGCAATCATAGCGGCTTCAATTAAAATGGTTCCGCTTCCACACATAATATCTGTAAGAGGGGAATTCTTATCCCAACCGCTAAGTAAAACCATTCCTGCAGCCAGAGTCTCATTTAAAGGAGCTTCTCCCTGCTGCATTCTATAACCACGTTTGTGAAGCGATTCTCCTGAACTATCCAACGATACGTTAGCGATATTATCTGATAAATGAACATTAATTTTTACTTTGGGAAATCGAAGATCTACATTGGGCCTGATACCAGTTTTATCTCTGAATTGATCTACTATGGCATCTTTCGTTTTTAATGCTATATAAAGAGAATGAGTTAAATTAGATTTGAAAGTTACTGCATCTACAGCCAGTGTATCATTAGCCGCAAGATATTCACTCCAGTCAATTTTCTTTATCTCATTATATAACTGCTCTTCATTGGAAGCAGGCATTGATTTTATTGGCATTAAAATTCTAAGTGCAACCCGGCTATGTAAATTGGCCAGATACATTGTCTCCAAACTTCCCGTAAAAAATACAGCCCGTGTACCTTTGCGAATGTCTGTTGCACCCAACTCTGTTAATTCTGCCATCAACAGCTCTTCAAAACCGAAAGTGGTTTTAGCAATCATTGGAAATGTTTTCATTTTCAGCTTTTCTTTAACCAACCTTTTTTTACGAAAAATATAATCTGGAAGATAACAATGGTTACCATAATCAAACAAACAACAATGTACCCATGAGGCGAATATAGTTCAGGCATATTATATGGCAGATCTGCTCCGGTTTTGGGATCATGTCTGGCAAAATTCATCCCATACAATCCTACAACAAAGGTCAAGGGGATAAAGATCGTTGAAATAATAGTTAAAACCTTCATTACCTGGTTAAGACGATTACTAACGGACGATTGATAAACATCCATCAAAGATGCTGTAACCTCTTTATAGCTCTCCACAAGGTCCAATAATTGAATGCAGTGATCGTAGGTATCTCGAAAGTAAACCTTTGTAGACTCGCTTACTTCTGTAAAAGATGAGCGTAAAATATCATTCATCTTGTCCCTTTCACTCCAAACAGTCCTTCGAATAAGAATAAGGTCCCTTTTTTTCTGAAGAATACGATTTAATGTCTCAGAAGAAGGATTAACGAGCAATTCATCTTGCAATTCATCCAATTGCTCACCTGTTTTTTCAAGTATAGGGTAATAATTATCCACCACAATGTCTGTTAGCGAATAAGCAAGATAGTCTGCTCCTGATCTTCTAAGATTTCCTCTACCTTGTCGAAGTCTGATTCTTACCGGCTCGAGTATATCTTCGTATTTATCCTGAATAGTAATTACAAAATTTTTACCCAAAAATATACTTAACTGATCATTATGAAATGTATTTTGATCCTCATATAAAACACGGGAAACAAAAAAAACATGACCCATATACTCTTCCACTTTCGGCCGTTGGTAGACATTGATAACGTCTTCCATTTGCAAACGATGAATACCAAATGAATCGGCCAGTTGTTCGAAAAAAACTTTATTTCCAAATCCTTTAATATCAAACCAATGTGTCCTTTCCGGTGATTCCTGTAATTGGTTCTTTATGTCTTCAACAGAAAACAATTCTTTCTCCAAAAGGGTTAATTCATCATAAGAAAAGGATTTTAAAGAAAGTTTTAATGCATCTTCCGGAACCGAAATCACACCCGGAGCCGTGCCCGGGGGAGAATGTCTTAAACGCTTTGAATTTTTTCTGCTTTTATACCTTTTCATTGCTCGGATTTCTCGCTAAAATTATACAGAAATGATAGAAGATATTATTTTATATTTAAAAAGTTTTAAGCATCAGGTGAATTCTGTTTCTTTGCCAAAGTAATTCTAAAAAAATACATTCCGAAAGGTATCATGATTTCAAAAGTAAAACCTTTAGTGCACGATAGTAATGAGAAATCTGATTGGTTCGAAACTTGGTTTAATTCGCCTTATTATCATATTCTTTATAAAAACAGGGATGAAATGGAAGCCGCAGTCTTCCTCGACTCGCTCCTTCGTCTTATTAACCCTCAAATTAATGCTAGAATATTAGATGTTGCATGTGGCAAGGGCCGTCATTCTATTTTTCTAAACAAAAAAGGGTATGATGTTTCAGGATTTGATCTCTCTGAATCAAATATCAGTCATAATAAGAATTTTGAAAACAATCGTCTTGAGTTTTATCTGCACGACATGCGTGAAGTTTTTC
>JAYURB010000015.1:0-2144 GCA_043756425.1 Bacteroidota bacterium | reverse complement strand
AGTGAAACCCGAAAATTCACTTCGTCGGGCAGTAAAGTCAATAGTTCATCCGCATTGGCACGGGCCTGGCCAGCATTATCAAATTCTTTTGCTGACCGGAACTTAAAATTATTTTCTTTATCCAACAGGTCGTAGGTAAACTTATCGGGTTTACCCACAATGGCATTGTTAATTTCAAATTTGAAAGCATCTGTATTTATAAATGATAAGGTATCCGTTTTTTTTATGTCATAAAAAAAGCTGCCCAGGACAGGTTCTTTCTCACCATATTCCCATTTTTTCCGGTCGTCAATTTTCTTGATGGCTTTTGTTGCCCCCGCTTTTGCTACTGCATCAGAGGTAAAAACTTCAATTGACCTGCGCAGGTGATTGCCCACTACGTCTTTCAAATATGGTATATATATATAGGTGCTTTCAAAAACGGATTCACCGGGCGGTTTATCAGTAAACAGGCTTGTAAGATTATTAACTACGCCCAGCGCTTCTTCTTCAGAAGCGTAATTAAATGGATAAACAGCGGAGCGGTTGACTGAGTAATTAATTTTTATTGCGTAAGCATTATCGTGCGGAACATGCTCCGTGGTATAGTTGGATTTTTGCCGTAAGGAATTGAATAGGGCATGTGCCGCTGTCAGCGCTTCTTCTTTCGAATCAAATCTTTCTTCAGCAGAAAAATAGTTGGTTCCGGCAATTCTCAGTGTAACAGCAAATTGATTATCGTATTTATCCACCACAAAATTACAGAGGCTATGACGCTTCCAATTGTCGATACCGCTGAGCGCCTTAAACTTTTTTTCAAAACCAGATACATTAAAGTTGTTCCAGTTGTTTGCCAGGTAATCGTATGCTCGCCCCCTGTTGCTGCTCAGGTCGTCATAATTAGTTAAGTATTTCTCTTTATTTAATATTTCCGTAGCATCCGGTTCTTGATTATGATAGAATCCAAAAGACAGTTGGGCATAATCAGTAAATTGTTCCGCAAACCTGGCCAGCAAATGATTTAAAAAACTCTGCCTGCGTTCGTTAAACAGTTCTTTGTCTTCCACAATAAGTTGCAGGTATTTTGCAAAAGAAAGCAAGTTCAGTTCTATGTCAAATGAAAAAGTATTTACCGTGGTGGTATAGGACCGGTAATTTTCATCAAAAGTACCAATGTATTTTACCGAGGTGGCATTTTCACTGGCCTCCCGGGTATCTTTAAAGTATTTTTTACTGATTAGTGCAATGTCGTCCGAACAGGTAAGGATATAGTAAAAAACACAATCGTCGTTTTTGGTAACATACTCGCATTGGTATTGTCCAAAGTATAAGTCATTTTTCACCTGGCTGATGGCGATATCCTGATCCGGCAAACTGCTAAATGTGTATGATGGTATTTTTTCAAGTTCAAGCTTTTTTAATTTATCCTGTTCCTTTAGCTCTAATAATTTCTTTTTATCAACTGGTACAAGTAACAGACTCCCTTCAGTACCCAGGGGATTATTATTCCCTTCGCTGATGTTAAATCGAAGTAGTTTCTGTAAATCAGGAACGGTAGTAAGTTGATTTATAAAATAGGTATGATTTTCCTGGTTGGGCCCGCGTTGAGACAATGCAAATAACGAACGAATATGCTTAAGTTGTGAAACATAATTAGCTAATAACTGATCGAAGAATAACAGGTATCCTTTCAATTGATGAGCCTGCGCTTTTCTCAAGTCGGATGCTCCCTCGGGCAGTCCACCTTCGGCTATTCCATATACCCGTGGAAATTCATTTTGAATGGAATAATAATCAGCGAGGTCGTTTCGGTAAACACCTTTTGGTATTTCTGCATCAAGATAAGGGGAGGGTTGATTGTGTAATATTTTGCCGTTATGGGTAAAATTGATGGCAAAAAGGCCTTCAAATTTTTTGAAGTCAATAAGTACCGGCATTTCATGCTTGGTAAATTGAAATCCCGAACATTTAATCGAAAACTCCGGTATATGATTTTCCGGCATATGAAATTTCCAGCCCTTGACCGCAGTAATTACATTGTTTTTGCAGGTTTGTAACTTAAGCTGGCGAACAGCTTTTACACCTGCTACCTCAAACAAAGCGCTATATACATCTGAAAGATGAATTTCCTTTCTTAGCTTGAGTTGTTCAAATTCTTCCGTGTC
>JAYURB010000014.1:0-4900 GCA_043756425.1 Bacteroidota bacterium | reverse complement strand
AGTATATAATGGTGTTGTTCTGGATGGAACTATGTGGCTCATTCATGTTAAGAACAACAGGGTTGTTTCTATGAATGGATGGCTCGCAGATCAGTTAAAAGCTGAATCTGTTCTGTTGTAAATGAAGAAGATGCTTTGCAAAAATCATTACAATATGTAAAGGCTGATATATACAAATGGCAAATGCCGGAAGAAGAAGCAATATTGAAAAAAATCAGTAATGATCCAAATGCCACATACTTTCCTAAAGCAATATTAAAGTATGGGTACGATTCCCGTAATCGAGGAAACAGATCTTATAAGCTTTCCTATCAATTCGACATTTATTCCGATAAGCCATTCGGAAGAAAATACATTTCTGTAGATGCAACTACAGGGAATATTATCGATGTGAAGGATCGTATTCAGGAATCTAATTCAAATGCTACTGCCGTAACCGGATATGCAGGTGTTCAAGCTATTGTTACCGATAGTATCAATTCGAGCACCTACAGACTTCGGGAAAATGGAAGAGGGGCAGGACTTGGAATGGAAACCTATAATTTACAAAACGGAACCACCTATGGCAGCGCTGTTGATTTTACGGATGCCGATAATTACTGGAGTAATATTAATGTAAACAGGGATCAGTATGCAACAGATGCTCATTTAGCAGCTGAAAAAACGTATGACTATTATTTTACAAGGTATGGAAGAAATAGTATTAATAATGCAGGATTGAAATTACTTAGCTACGTTCATTTTTCATCCAATTATGTAAATGCATTCTGGGATGGTACTCGAATGACCTATGGTGATGGCGATGGTTTCTATTCTCCATTAACTTCACTGGATATTGGGGGACATGAAATTACCCACGGTCTTACAGAGTATACTGCAAATTTAAATTATGCTTTTGAATCAGGTGCTTTAAATGAGTCTTTCAGCGATTGTTTTGGTACAGCTGTTGAATGGTATGCCGACCCTGCGCATGGCGATTGGCTTATCGGAGAAGATATTGGAAGTGCTTTCCGGTCTCATTCAAATCCCAACGCTTATGGAGACCCCGATACGTATCAGGGATTGAATTGGTATGCAGGAACAAACGACAATGGTGGTGTTCACACCAATAGCGGTGTGCAGAATTATTGGTTTTATCTGCTATCCGTCGGTGGCAGTGGTACAAATGATATTGGAAATACTTTTTCTGTTGCCGGTATTGGTATCGATAAAGCAGCTGCTATTGCATTTCGATGCTTGACTGTTTACCTGACTTCTACATCGCAATACATTGATGCCAGAAATTATTCCATACAGGCAGCGATTGATTTATTTGGTAATTGTTCCCCGGAGATGTTTGCAACAATTGATGCATGGTATGCTGTTGGTGTTGGAAATTCTTCGAATATACCAACTACTATTTCAAATATGGGTCCGACAACAGTATGCCTTGGTGAAACTGTAACACTCTTTGCTACGGCAGCTTTTGGCTCGACGTATCAATGGTATCAAAATTCGACGTTGATTCCCGGTGCTACTAATTCACAGTTTGGAGCAACAACAAGTGGGACCTATACTGTAATTACAAATACTTGTGGAACTATTTATTCTTCCAATTCAATACTTGTTGATGTTATTACTCTTACACCAACAGTTAGTCCTTCCGGATCAGTTACAACATGTGATAATATTGTATTAACTGCAAACAATACGAGTGGCTATAATGTTCGTTGGAATCGAAACGGCTTACCTATTAACGGAGCCACTTCTTCGACATATACAGCCGCTTTAAGCGGAAATTATTCTTTTACACTATCAGCAAATGTTCTCCCCGAACAAACTTTTTCTAATTTATCAGTACTTTCTATTCCTGATAATTCTTGTACTCCTCCGGCCATAAGTATTATTTCTGTTAGCGGACTTCCGGGTTCTATTAATACTGCCGGCATTACAATTACCATTAATGTTACTCACACTTGGGATGGTGACCTGCACATGATGTTAGAAGCGCCTAATGGCGACATTCTTGGACTAAGCAGGCAGGCAGGCAGTGCAGGAGATAATTTTGTAAATACCGTTTTTTCTGACAATGGAGCGGGACCATTAACTTCAGGAACACCTCCCTTTACAAGTGTTTTTAAACCGTGGCCGATAACATTTACTTCCTGTATTAATACAACTAAAACCAGTTTTGCTTCCATTGGAAATGGTACTATTAATCCGAATGGTAACTGGAAGTTTCATGTATATGACAGAGGAGCGGCTGATCTAGGGACTATTGATAGCTGGAGCATTACATTTCCACCTTTTACACAACCATCGCCGGATTGTGGTCCTGTAACTTCTCCATCTACTAATGTAAGTATTGGAACCAAGGCTGCTATTATCATTAATCCATCTGCAATTAATAATTACCAGTTAACTCAAAAAAATAATTTTTCAGGAAGTTCGAGGGCTTTCGGTTCTGCTGTGACTATAAATGGTAAGGGTTATTATGGTTTAGGTGATAATGGTCTTAAGAATGACTGGTGGGAATACGATGCTTCAACAGACAGCTGGACACAAAAAAACAATTGTCCTGCAGCATTAAGTGGAGCATCAGCATTTGTTATAGGAAACAAAGCCTACGTCGTTGGAGGGTTTAATGGATCATATTTGAATTCTGTTTATGAGTGGAATAGCAGCACCAATGTATGGTTGGCAAAAAACAATTTTCCGGGCGGCGCAAGGGCTTATTTATCTTCATGTGCAATTGCCGGCAAAGGATATATAGTTGGAGGGAATAATAATTTAAATACATTTCAGGATATTTGGGAATACGATCCTTCGTTGGATCAATGGAATTTTAAAACCAATATTTCCGCAGGCACAATCGGAAGGACGCGAATGACATCCTTTGAACTTGCTTCAAAAATGTATTTTGGATTGGGGCAGAGCTGCAGCAGTCCATGTATTTCTCCTGTTTATTCCACTGAATGGTTTGAATACAATCCTCAGAGTAACACTATAACAAACAAAAATAATTTTCCGGGCAATACAAGAGAGAATGGAAGTGGGTTTGCTTTTGGCGATAAGGGCTATCTTATTTTTGGAAATTCAGGAACAACATTTTTTACAGATTATTGGGAGTATGACTTTTTGCAAGATTCCTGGATACAAAAAGGAAATTATTCCGGATCGGCAGTATCAGCAGCATCCGCCACGGTTATAAATAATGCAGCATATATAATTGGAGGCAATACTGTTTCCGGATATACTCAAAGGGTATTGGAGTTTAAAGTGTTTTCAAATATTTGCACCAATAATCCTTCAACTGTTACTTTACAGGCATCGAGTGGAACTTCTTATTTATGGAATACAGGTGCCACTTCACAAACTATTACCGGTATTACTTCCGGTGATTATTCTGTTTTAGTTAATAATACCGGTTGTTCATCCAAGGCGTATGCAAACCTTGCAATTTATGCTGTCCCTTCTGCAAGTATAACAGCCGGTGGGCCGCTGACTTTTTGTTCCGGTAATTCGGTTAATCTTACTGCCGGATCAGCATCATCCTATTTATGGTCTAACGGTGCTGCTACCAATAGCATTAATGTTAATACCAGTGGGACTTATACAGTAACAGTTACGGGAGGAGGTGGTTGTACAAGTACTTCTGCGCCGGTCTCTGTTATTTCTTATCCCGGTCCGCCGGTTACTGTAGTAGGTAATCCTTCGCTTGCAATATGTCAGGGAAGTAGTGTTACATTAAATGCATACGGTTATCAATCAATACCGTTTGCGCCGGTTTCAGGAACGGGAACACCGGTTACACTTTCCGACGATCAATTAAGTGGATCGCTGCCTATAGGTTTTTCTTTTTCATTTTATAATAATACTTATACGAGCTTTTATATTTCTTCCAATGGTTTTATCACATTTGGTTCTACTACGAGTGGGTGTTGTACAGGACAGGTCCTGCCTAATCCGACTGCGCCAAATAATTTAATATCATTTGCCTGGAATGATTTGTACCCACCTGCAGGAGGTTCCATTGAGTATTTCACCACAGGAAATGCGCCCAATAGAAAACTAGTTGTAAAGTTTAATGCCATTCAACACTGGCCGGGAAGCAATCCTGTTACAGCGCAGGTTATATTGTATGAAACATCAAATCTAATTGAGATACACACGACTCTAATGCCAACCAATGGCACTGCTCATACGATGGGAATAGAAAACATCAGCGGTACACAGGCAGTAATTTATCCTGCCAGGAATGGAACAAGCTGGACTGCAACGAACGATGCCGTGCGTTTCGGTACGGGTATTGCTAATTATTTATGGAATACGGGACCGACAACTTCATCTATTACAACTTCTACGGCCGGTAATTATTCAGTTACGGTTACCGATGGCAATAATTGCTCTGCAACATCTTTACCCGCAGTCGTAACTTTAAATCCGCTGCCGATTGCAACAATCACAGCAAATGGTCCAACAACATTTTGTCTCGGAGATAGTCTTACTTTAACGGCGAATAGTTCAACATCTTATTTATGGAGTACAGGCGCTGTTACACAAAGCATAAAGGTTTTCGCATCGGGAAATTATTCAGTCACTGTAAGCAATGCCAATGGTTGTACAAAGACTTCAGCAGTTACAGCGGTAACTGTTTCACCTTGTTCCGCTCCGGTAAATCTTAAAGTTTATATTCAGGGATTTTACAAAGGCAGTGGAATTATGGAAGCTGTTATTGATAAGCAGGGACGTCCAGGTATTTGCGATTCCCTTACCCTTGAACTTCATGAGATTATAATTCCTCACAATCTTGCTTATAGTGTTAAGAATGTAATTGATACAAATGGAAGTGGAAGGTTTGTATTTCCATTATCTGCATTGTCCAATACGTATTATTTAGTAGTAAAGCATAGAAATTCAA
>JAYURB010000013.1:0-2151 GCA_043756425.1 Bacteroidota bacterium | reverse complement strand
TTGGAGCAATGAAACTATAAACCAAGGAATCTCCATCGGCGTCAATTGCACCTTGATTAAAATTATTGGGCTGACCAATACATTCAAATGCAATTGGAACATTAGTAAAAACAGGTGAACTATTATCACCTGCAATATTATTTAAGTATGCCTCACAATAAAGGTTATCCCCGCTAGGATTATCAAAAGTTGTTACTGCCTGATTTCTTGCACTTACAGATGTACTGAATTGCCAATCTGCACAAGCAGCAGGCAGGGTTACAATAGTACTATAAGTACATTGCTGTATACCTGTTGCTGTTCCACCGGCACAAGTAGATACAACCGTAGAACAATTAGTGGTAATTTCAACACCAATACCCGGTATAGCATCAGGTACAGTATCCATAGTATAGGTCTGACTAAAACTACACGTGGCAGATGAAACGGTTAGAGATTGGGAGAATGGAGGATCAATACCAAAACAGTCACGATAAAATGTGAACGTAACCAGGTATTGGTTATTTCCAAGCGCTGTATACGTAAGATCTGATCCTGCAGCGTGTGAAGCTAAGCTTTCTTTTACACTAAAAGAACATACAATCAGTAAGAGAAGTAATACTTTCCTACTTAGCATTTCATTGATTAATTTGTACATAGTTTTTATCATGATTATTATAGGTTATTTAACATGTAGGGATTGTCAATTCGATAAAAATAGTTTTTTTATATATGATGTTCTTAATATCTTATGTAAATATACGTTTTGTTTGGGTAGGTACAAACAAAACAAAGGTGAATGATTATTTTTATTGTGGAAGTTAAGAATTTAAATTTTTAACTTTAACAAAAGAAGCTGAAAATCCTTTATTCATCATCATTTCAGCGTAAAATTATTTATTATTTACTAACACTTCTCCAGACTCCAGACTTCAGCCGGGGAAGAGAAAAAAGGTTTGATTATTTGCCAAATTGATAAAAAAAGGGGGGAAGCCCTGTAAAAAGCGAGGTCTGACTCCGTTTTCCATATTGAATAAGTGAAAAAAACATGGGAATTGTTAATATCCCTATAAAACAAAAGTCCTTCACAGCCTGGAAAAGAACGGATGTTTTCTTCCGCTTCCCTGAAAAAGGCAATGAATTCAGGGATCTTTTCTTCCCTGAAGCTTAATTTAACCAGCCGAATAATCATGAAATTCGATACGTATAGGTTCCATAATTTTCAAACCGAGCAGTTGAGCAGCACTTCCCTTGTTTAATGCAATTTCTAAAAAACCATCCTGATTAAACAGTGCCAGCATTTCCCCAACTTCAACTTCTTCGTAAGCATTGCTAATTGTGGAAACATTATAAGCTGATTTTCTAAAAAAAATAGTAAAACTTCTGTCCTTTTTTTCTTTTAAAAAAAGTTTTTGTTCTATATTAACAATAGCATTACCAAAAGAATCGATATAAATTATTGCACCGCGGATAGCCAGTTGATCAACTGTTGGAGTCGCAAAATAGCTATCTTCCAGCGTGCCTTCTGCTTTACCCAGATCTGTTAATTCTGCACCGGTAGCTAATTTATTTATTACTGTAACAAAATCGTATAGGAGCTTCTGCCTATCCGTATTTGTTTGAAAAGGTAAACGAATTATCTGTTTTTCATCTTTATCAAGTATTAACGAAAAAATTCCGCTGTCTTCTCCCACCAGGTATTGACCATTGGTTATTACAATAACGTAGGTTTATCTGTATTTTGGTTGTCAATTTTTGACACTCCAATAAAATGAATGGTACCGGGAGGAAATTTTTTATATGAATTTCTAAGAATGAAAGCCGCCTGCATAATGTTAAACTTCTCCACCTCATGAGAAATGTCTAAAAGTTGCAATGAGGGTATCGTTGTCAATATTTCTCCTTTGAAAGAAGCAAGATAATGATCACGTAACCCCCAGTCCGTTGTTAGAGTTAAAATAGCCATAGAAGGAAAGTATGCTGATTGTGTTGATAACTTGTAATGCGGCGAAAGCCAAAAGTACTTAGATTTAATTAGTATTGAAATGAATTTTGAATCAATGTATATGCATTTTATTCATGATGTTCTTTTGTCATTCCTATTATAATTAACTAAAAATAACCGGCCTTGAGTGAAGTAATTATTCCAATCGACACCTTTAACCCTGTTGA
>JAYURB010000012.1:0-4921 GCA_043756425.1 Bacteroidota bacterium | reverse complement strand
TTAAAATTTTTTTAATTGTTTAAAGTATAAAAACTGTTGGGGCTTTGTACTAAAAAAATATTACCTCATTACAGAAAACTTCCTAACCCCTGCCCTATCTCCGGAAATAATCTGCAAGAAATAAACACCTTCATTAAGATTGTTAAGCTCCAGTATCGCTTGATTGGAAGAAAGTTTTAAAGTTTGTAGTTTAACGATACGTCCCTGCAAATCAGTTACACGAATAATAGCCGACTTTAAGACATTTGAATTTCCGGTAATAATAATTTTATCGGAAGCAGGATTCGGATAAATAGAGAATTCATCATCACCAATAACATTGCCTGTTCCAACATTAAGTAAAATATTTATGGAATCAGTAAAGGAACAATTATTGGGCCCGCCGGTAACAGTTACCCAATAGGTTGCTATAGAATCAACCATTAGTGTTTGTGTTGTATCACCGGTCGACCATAAATAAGAAGTGAATCCGGCTCCTGCATCGAGGGTAATTGTAAATGTTGAAGGGACAATTGTATCGTTACCCAGATTAGTTGTAATACCGGGAACAAGGGTAATATTAACCGGTAAACGCTCACTTGGACAAGCGCCAATACCGCAATTAATAAATACAGATTGTATGTTTGTATTTTGAATTCCTTTTGAAGGCGACTCACAGCTGAAATCGGTTGAATCATTATGATCAACAGAACCGAATCTTTGTAAATTTTCAGCTGTTGTTGCGCAAGTCGTTTTGCCGGCACCACTCCATTCAGAACCCAATGTTATTGAGTGACCGTCAACAATAACATTAAATGTATCAATTGCCAGGTTGTTCCATGACCATGAGAGAAAATCAACAACATTATAATTATTATCAATAATCATTGCCCAACCCGGATTGCCGATTCCCGGTTCCCAATTTAGGTTATTACCCCAATAATTATCGGTAGAAAGATCTGATTTGTATTGTACCTGATTCGCATTAAAAGTTCCAAGCTTCCAGGTACTGTCGGCTATAAGATTAATATTTGCATAATCATCACTGGCAATTACCTGCCATCCTGTTGCATCGAAATTGGTTCCGGACAAATTCTGAATTTCTATATAATCGTAGCTAAGATCAATTTCCGTAATTCTTAAACAGCCGGAGGTACCGCTTCCGGTTCTTGCTTCTACATAAAAAACTGTATCACCTGAAATTACGGGACTGAAATCCTGTCCAATATGCAATAGGTTGCCACCGACAGGCTGATCGAACCACTCAAGTACATTTCCTGAATCAACAGCAGCGGTAATATGCACATTGTTGTCGCATTGTTGTTGTGGAGATACAACAACAGGCGCATTTGGATGTCCGCCGAATGAAAATGTTTGCTCAATGGTGTCATTCAGACTAAACTGATCACCGGCAAGGGAAGTGTAGGCCTTTACGTTAATGGATGCTCCCTGAAAGGTATTTAATGTTTGTGAGAAATATATTGTGTCAATAGCATTTCCAACAAGTGAACCGCTGTATGTTTCAGTTAGCAATTGTGTTATGGATCCTGTTAAATCGGCTTTAACATCAAAGCCGCTTTGAGTGCTAAGTCCAAAATTGCGGATTACAATTCCAAAAACTGTTGATGAGTCGCCGCATTCACCCGATGCGGGGGAAGCAAAAGCGAGAGCTCCCAGGTTATTGGAAAGCGGTGAAAACTCATCGGCACCAATGTCAGGCGTGGTTAAGCTGCGTGGATCTCCGTCAATGTCCGTTGAAATGCCGGCAATAGGTGTTGCTATATTATTAATTACTGTACTTCCTGCATGCAAATCAATTATAGAAACAAATTGAGGGTCGCCGGAAACAGAATTTGCATCTAGACCGGAAGCAGACTGCCAAAGCGTTAAATTTGCTGCAGCACCGGTGTCAACATAAGCCAGTGCCGGAGAATTCGCCCCTACATAAAGATCGTTATAATCCGAAGAAATAAAATTCCCCAATCCACCTGCAGGAACATAATAAGAATAACCACCGCCTGAATTAACTAAAACATTATTCTTAACAGTTAAAAAAGAATTACCGGAATTATTTAATCGAAAAGCAGCATTATTATTTCCTGTTGTTGCCACATGGACAGTATTAAAATAAAAGTGAATTCCCGAGCATTGAGAAATATACATACCGGATGCAGTTCCTGATCCCTGAGTTTGCAAAAAATTATTGGCAACAAGTCCTTCCAGCCCTGAAGTACTAGAACAGGTATCCATGTACAAAGCCTGACCCTGAGCTTGCCCGGTGACCTTGTTTTTCTGAATCAGATAATTATTCTGCAGCCTCCTTAAAGAAATACCGTGATAGCCAAAAGCTGCTGCATTTGTTGTAATTACATTTCCATTAATTACAGGTGCAGATGCAAATGAAAGTTGAATTCCTCCCCCGGTTTGATTGTTGAAGATATTATCTGAAATGTTTGTTAAGGGAATTAATAATGTACTTGACTGACCGATAATTCTTAAAGCATAATAACCATTATTAAAGACACACTTTGAAAAAGTAATGCTTGAATCATTGGGAGTACCCAATGGTAAACTAACTAAAGAACTATTATCGTTTGTGCCATTTGTCTTTCCGGATTGAATAATGCAATTCCTGACCTGGAGGAAACGGCAATTAGCGCCTATATACAGAACGGTTGCATAATTATTAATACCGGGACGCTGAATTGTAAGATTGCGAAAAGTTACATAGGTTGCAGCAGAAATAAAAATTGTAAAATTACTGTTGTTTGAAGTACTTGATGAATCAGTAATAACTACACTTGTACTATCACCATTTTCCGCTTTAAAAATTACTGTATTCACTGCAGAAGATCCGGTTATTGTTCCAATGTTCAACTTTCCCGGGTATATTCCGGGTCGAATATTAAATACTACCGGACCACTGATACCGGATTGAAGGGCCGTATCTAAAGACTGCAGGTTAGCATAATTAGGGGAAGCTCCTCCAACAGTATAAGTCCCACCGGCAACTTGCGCAGTTGAATTTTTAAGTAGAACAAAAAATAAGAATAATAGCAGTGTAGTTTTTTGAGAATTCATTTATTTGTGGTTTTTAGATTGCAAAAAGAGAACTCCAAATTAGTTTATTTTTCTCTTGAATAAAAAAAAGCAGTAAAAATTTATTCT
Source organism: Bacteroidota bacterium (assembly GCA_043756425.1). GTDB lineage: Bacteria > Bacteroidota > Bacteroidia > AKYH767-A > 2013-40CM-41-45 > JADKIH01. Next base: position 1,774 of record JAYURB010000012.1, on the reverse strand, counting down.
CCCTCGAAAGTAAATAAGCTAAATTAACTGAAAATGCAAATTAATAAACTGCAATTACACTAACACTGCCTACAGATCCATTTAAGGGAGGTGCAATTTTTGTCAATACGACTTCAACTTTATCAATCCGGGCAATTTCATTTTTCAAAGCTTCTGCTATACGACGGGCAACATGTTCAATCAGTTTAGAACGAATAGCCATCTCTCGCTTTACGATTTCATATACGATACAGTAATCGACAGTATATGAAAGATCATCGTTTATAGATGCTTTTGTATAATCTGTAAAAATTTTCAAATTAACGGTGTAGTTTCCACCAATGACAGCTTCTTCGGGCAGACAACCGTGGAAAGCATAAAGATGAATGTCGTTTACTGATATTATTCCGTTCATCGTTTAAGTTTTAATGTAAAAATATTAATTTCTTAAATGGCAATAATTTTTTCTCTGCTATTTTAAGGCAGTTTTTGTAAAGCCATTTCGATTCGTCGGATAGCTTCATCCTTCCCCAGCAGTACAGCAGTATCAAATAAAGCAGGACCCATAGAAACGCCAATAAGTAATACTCTGAAGAGCTGCATATATTCTCCGGGCTTTACACCGGAAGCAATAGCAGTTTGTTTGAATATATTTTCTGTGGAAGGAAGATCAAATATTTTTAAATTCAAATAATTCTGCTTTAGTGTAACAAAAAATTCTTTTGCTTTATCGCTCCACTTTTTTTCAATAAAAGCTGCCTCATAAGAATCAGGAGGAATAAAAAAGAAATGACAAACACTCCAAAACTCATTTGTAAAATGAACCTTTTCACGGGTAATTCTTACTGCTTCTTTTACATAATCTAAATTTGAAATCAGCGATTCAAAGTTTGAAGGACAACTTTCATCAAACATAATTTCTCCGGCTTTTAATTTAGTTTGAATATCTTTCATTACAATTTTTGCAAGATCATCGTCAGAATGTTTTTTTAGATATTGTTGATTGAACCACTTTGTTTTTTCGGGGTCAAACTTTGCTCCGGCTTTATTTACTCTATCGAGAGAAAATGCTTCAATCATTTCATCCATGGTAAACAATTCCTGATTGCCTTCCGGATGCCAACCAAGTAAGAGCAGAACATTAATAAAAGCTTCAGGGAAATAACCCTTTTCACGATAGCCTGAAGATAGCTCGCCGGTTTGCGGATCCTTCCAATTCAAAGGGAAAACAGGAAAACCAAGTCTGTCGCCATCGCGTTTACTTAGTTTTCCATTGCCATCGGGTTTTAGTAAAAGAGGTAAATGTGCGAATTCAGGCATTACATTTTCCCATCCAAGAAAACGATACAACAGAACATGCAATGGCGCGGATGGCAGCCACTCTTCTCCGCGGATAACATGAGTTATCTTCATCAGATAATCGTCGACAACATTCGCCAAATGATAGGTTGGCATTCCATCACTTTTGAAAAGCACTTTATCATCCATTTCAATGGTGTTTACGACAACCCATCCGCGAATAATGTCGTTAACACGCAATTCTTCATTAGCAGGAACTTTTATTCTAATTACATAAGCATTTTCGGAATCTAAATGTTTCTTTACCTCTTCCTTAGAAAGTGTTAATGAGTTTTTTAGATTATTTCTTGTAATACTATTATAGGAAAAAGTCGTTTTAGCCGCTTCCATACCCAAACGCACTTCCTCTAACTCTTCGGGAGTATCGAAAGCATAATAAGCATGGCCCTCTTTTACAAGCTGCTCGGCATATTTTCTGTATATAGATTTACGTTCA
>JAYURB010000011.1:0-12586 GCA_043756425.1 Bacteroidota bacterium | reverse complement strand
GATTTCAATAAGTGCATTCAGTCTGTTATTAAACTGGGCAGGTGTTAGTTCAGTCCATTGCTGAAAATAGGTAAACATTTGTTCGCGTTCTTTTTCAGTCTGGCAATCGGTAGCCGATTTAAAAAGGTAGGCGAAACTGACAAATGTTTCCAGCATATAAATCGGTGGGAGCTGCGAAAGAACCCAGCGGTACCTTGCAATTTTATCTGCAAGAAAGAAGACAATTTTTTCCGAGAGGTATGAAATGTTAACAGCCAGATCAGTTTTTTGTCTTTCCGATTTCACTTTCTGTACTATAGCAGTTGCGTGTGATCCCGTTTCACCCAATATCGCACCCAGCTTCAGGTATTCGTCAAGAAGACGTTTAGAGCTCATGACAGATAAAGAAGGTGGAATATACTGCTCATTCAATTGTACTTCACCGCCGTTCACTTCAAAGCGGGCAAGCGTAATCTGGAATGCCCCGGGTTTATTATGATTTATTTGAGAGGAAGGAAGAATTTCTAATTTATAGTCAGAAGAAGAATAGGGATGCCTGATAGGACTTTCTTCAGGGTCGGGTTGTCCAACGGGAATGCGGTTAAACGGATTTACTGAAATTACAATATCATAATTTTTTTCAGTAGCATCTTCTACATTGAATTTATTCTCAAGCTGGGTAAGATTGAAATTTTTATGCTCATCGTCATTACGAATTTCTATTCGTGCGCCACCAGGTGTTACAGCCCGGCAGGTAAGTACTTTTACCCTAAGGAGGTTTGCCTGATCGGCACTAAAAGCAATATCGAGGGAAGATTTTTCTCCGGGAGCAGGTGGAAGTAAACCGTAATTAAAATTCGTTATGCCCAGCGCCATTGTGTCGCGAATATTATCCGCAATGAAACTCTGCATATGATTGAAATGGGCTTCTGAAATTTTCATTCCATCAACCCAATTTACTGGAAAATATTTTAATTCCGGCAACATAATATATGTGTCTTATTTCGTGTCTTGCAAAGTTACTCTTTTCGTGATAATAACAGCGTTTACAGAGATTTTATTTTCCTTAACTGTAAGGTCTGCATCGAGATATTCCATAGGCTTCCACCATGATTTTTTAATGTAAAAATACCATCCAAAGGGTTCCTTTTCTTCGGCATTGAATTCAATAGTATTTCCGGGATTTTTATAATTCCATTCCTGAACAAAGAAATAAAATAAATCACCCAGACGAATCGAATACGGTGCTTTCGACTGGAAATTGGATAGTGCTGAATCACCGAATTTTTTTGAAAAAACAAATGTAATTACAGCGAAGTTACTGAGATCCATATTTTCCATATCCGAAACAATTGGTTTGTCGGGATAAATCCATTTCTTATAATCTTTAGGTGGAATGCTTATTGAATAATTGAACGTCCAGTGAATAAGCAATGGAACGATGAATGTAATTAACGCAGAGGAAAACACAAAAGCGAAGCTTTTATTAAGAATAAAAAATGTAACCGTAAATCCTATGTACATAAGGAGCATTACCAAAAGCGAAAAAAGTAATTCGGATTGAAAATTATATTTTCCACTCCAGGTAAATAAATTATACATAAGCAAAACGTGTAAAATTCCGAAGACAAAAAATATTACCTGTGTGGCCAAAAAGATACGCTCAAGGTCGTTTTCACAAATAAGTGATAAGGTACCGCATCCGGCTGAAATAAGAAGGGTCAAAAAGCAGTACCAAAAAGTTCTGCTTCCCGCTGCTTTTTTCATGCCGCTTCCGGCTCCTGAAGTTGCAGATGATTTAGCTGCTGAAGTAGCCTGCCCGCCTAATTGTCCGGCAAATTGTCCCGCTGGGTCTGTCATATATATATTGAGTTATTTTAGGCTAAATTATGTTTTAAATTTGATTTTTTATTGCTTTTCAGGCAAACATTGTATCCAAGTCTCATAGTTTCTTTTTTCTCGTCGAATTGAGAGTTAAAAAAGTTTTCATCTACTATTATTTTCCTCTTTATATCAAGTTCAACAGGAATAAAGAAATTACAGAGAAATTCAAGTACTTCATTTCCGCGTCCACCGGGCGTGAAATTGGCAAGTTGGTCATTATTCAATGGGCCGATAGCAATTTCAATAGCAGGGTCACCGTCGTTAGTAGATGTTCCTAAAACCATATTAAGGCCGAGAATGCATTTTCCGATTTTTTCAACATCAGAATTGGACACATTTTTCGATATCGGTTCTATCTGACGAATGTCAACAGGAGCGCCAATTACCATTTCAAAACATTGAGAGGCTAAATCAAAATCTCCTACTATTTTATGCGTCAAAGGCAATATGTTCAGAAGGATTGCTTTTTGTTTTGAATCAAGGCAATCATCCAGCTCCCAGAAATCTGCAAATAGATCCTTGCTTTTATTTTCTTTAAGATTCGAAAGCATCTTCCGTTCCTGCTGTTCAATTGCTAATCTTTGGTAATAGATTTCCTGCTCAAAGGGTAGGAAAAAAGTACGCGCAGCTTGTTCTTCCATTTTACCCCGTTTTACTTCTCCAATCAAAGAGGAGGAAGAATTTTTGGTGTTTAAGGTTGATGGCTGATGAAACAAACCTTGTGGTAATGCATCGTAAATCCCTTCACGGGCAAGGTAAACATACAGCAGTTTCTTACCCGATTCAAGTTCTTTCCATTCCAGATCATACAGGTCGGTCCGAAAGGAGCGTTTTAATGTGCCGATAGGTGCAATCACAATTTGATCCGAATCAAAATCCGCTTCTAAGAGTTCGGAAATGATTACTTCTGCTTTTACATTAATAAAGATATCGTTAACCCTTTTTACAATCCGGTTCAATTTTTCGTCTGTCATTCTTTCAAAATTATCTGCTTACCATTACTCTTAACGGATACATTCCCGTTGATTGATTCTCCAAAGTTACTTTCAGTTCATGGCACATACTCAGCCATTCATCATTGCTATGTTTGTTTTCATTTGATGGAGTAAGTAAAACATCTATTGTACGCACCAATCCGTTTTTTGCTTTAGAACTTGTCTCAATACCTTTTTTAACTTTTACATCATAAATGGACTGACCCAATTTGCTAAAGCAAACGGAGCGTATATCTTCCTTGGTAATAACCCGCCCACGATTAAGCACGGTTTCTTTATATACATTAAGGCTTTCGTCCGAATTTAATTTATCGCGCCCTCCGCTCGTTGACGTAACCAGGAAAATACTGTCTTGTTTCAAGTCGCCTCCGAAATAAAGTTCCAAACTACTTCCCGGCCTCATATTGTTGGCGAGTTGCCCGTTTGTTGTCCAGAATTCAATAAAAATATTTTCAAATTGTCCCCTTGATTTAACCATTAGGTATGAAAGCGTTTCTTTATTGAAAGAATCATTTCCAACTTTTTGTCCAATAGATGCTAATATCTGATTTAGCTGCTTGATTTCTGAAGAAATAAACTCATTTCCCATGGCAGCAAATGCTGCACTCTCGTCTCGCAAAAGGTCAAGTAAATGTGTTATCATTTCCGAAGCATCCCGCGAATCAAATCTTCCCACACCGCCATGTCTGTGAGTATAGGTGCCGGTTTGAAGTTTGTTTTGATAAGATAATGGTTTAGATTCAAACAGCGTTCCATCTGAACTATAGACGGTTTTCATATCCAGGTATAAATCTTCAGTGCTGAGCGGGATAATGTTCAGATTATCCTGAAGCCTGTAGCTGAATCTATCCAGTTTTCTGTTCATAACAGGGAAGCAATTCATCGAACAGAAAATATCAGAAAGCGAATTCGTTGAAGCGGAAGAGGGGAAGTTTATTTTAATCCAAACAAGCTCTTTTTCAATTTTTTCTAAATCTTTTTTTGCAAACGTTTTTTCAAACTCAGGCGGATACAAACTACGTACAATTTTTTGCTTTGAATTATCCCTAAATCCGTCTCCAATTGTTATGAAAAAATGATGGTATAAGGAATTGATAAAATTCTCTATTTTATAAGTTAAATTAATCTCATTCGACAGTGAAGATGCCATCTTAACGCTACCCTGCTGTGAATTATTAATTCCAGGTATGGTTATTAATTCCTTATCGTTATGAAACCACTTTGCATTAGGAAGATTATGAAAGAAGGCAATTTTTTCAGCTTCGTTTTTTAAGTCGAAATAAAAAGACAGGTTATTAAGGGAAGTTATATCCGTATCAAGATCAATGCCAACCCACAAACTTGAAGAATCTCCTGGCTGCCCTTTTTCTGAATCAAACAGTAGTTCTTTTTGAAAAGAATTAATGAGTTTAAAAAAATTATTACCTGCAACCAGAAATTCTACGTCACCATTAAAGAGTGTTGTTGATGATGAAGGAGAAAAAAATATTTCTTTTTTTATTTCCTTATTTGAATTTACGGCATTTGCAATTTTAGAAATAGTATAAAATTGATATTCCGGGTTGATAGTTACCTGTGATTCTGTTGGTCGAGCATGTAGAATACCATGAGCAGGTTTTGATCCTATTAGCGTGTCGGGAGTAAGCAGCTTTGCAAGCCTGTCAAGAATACGTCCTTGTGAAGAATGTATTTCACTGGATATTTTCTCTAGTTCATTAGAAAGGGAACCCATGAGTAAGCCAACCAATGGATCGTATGATGTTTCTAATTCAGTATCCTTATATCCCCATATTTTAGCCGCATTTTTCAGCATCCGGCTTTTTATTTTTTCTTTCGTTTCCATTTCAATTTATCAATTGCAATAATGTGCATTCAGGCTTTAAGCAAAAGAAATCGGTCCGATAAAAAACTTTTCATAAAAAGAGCATGTTTCATTCGTTTTTACCAGATTTCCTATAATGTTAATATCCACTTTTCTTTTTATCCTGTAGTCTCTTCCGGCGGAATTATTTATTAGTTCTTCCTGGGTAATTTGAACTCTGACTTCAATGTTAGTGACTCGTTTTTCATGTTGGCTCAGTGATTTTTTAATGGACTCATTCAGTCTTTCTTTCCAGGATTCCACATCGAGAAGGACTTCAAATTCTTCCTCCCAGATGCTGCAGCCGTATGTCGGATCATTTCTGTTTTCATCAAACTGGGTGGTAAGTATCAGGTGCATGTTCTGTGCAACAGAATGAATGAGCGAGCATTTTTCAAGATCCTTTTTTTTGATAAGATCGTTGAATGAAATTGGCAAAGAATAATATTCTCCGGGCATTGGTTAAAGGTTATATTTTTTCGTTGTTAATTGATCATTACGATTGTGCCTTTAACAGCTGTTTGGCCAACAGAGCTAACTTCAGCAGTTGCTTTTCCTTTCAAAGCAGCAGCTACGTTTGCGTCAATTGTTACATTCAACCCTTCCAGTTTAGCTTCTGCATTAGCTTTCATTTCTAAATTGGTGTCCGCATTTACCTTTACATCCATGCCTTTCATTTCCATACCTTTTTTAGCGGTAATTTTTACATCCATTGCTTCCAGTGTAGTCCCTTTCGTAGATTTCATTTTAATTTCTTCACCGGCATCAAATGAAATGGATTTCGTTGCTTTGAATATCATATCGCCTTTGGTAGTTAAAGTTATTTTTCCATCGCCTTCCAGTGTAATGACAATTTCATTCTTAGCGTCTTTCTGCTGAATTTTTATCGTCTCTTTACCACCTTCATCGTTAATGAAAACTTCATTACCACTTACTGTTTTTATTCCCTTAATATAGTTTTTGGAATTTTTCCAATGAGCGGGTTTTGTTTTTCCATGAAAAACACTGCCTAATACATAGGGTTTGTTAGGATTGTTATCCTCAAAGGCGATCAATACATCGTCTTCAATTTCAGGAATAAAAAATGAGCCTTTATCCTTGCCACTGGTGGGGGTTAATACTCGCATCCACCATGTTTGTTCATTACCTTCCTGCCAGTAAAATTTGACTCGTACTCTGCCAAGGTCTTCCGGATCGTTGGTAGCGGTAACTTTAGCATTTTGTATTTCACAAATGGGTGCTGATGTCAGGCGAATAGGAAAATAGGGTGGCATTGAAAGGGATGCAGGTATTGCTTTGAAGCGGTTAAGATAGGTGCCCATTAAATTGCAGGAATGTTCTAATTCCGTAATAATATAATTTCCGTAATTCTTTACATTTATTTTACTTCCTATAGCTATCTCTGTATTGTTACTGGTACCGGTAAGAGTAACCATATTTCCTGCTATAGCCGAATTCCTTGCTTCAACCAAAGCTTTAAGATCGTTTTGATCAGCAACTAACGTTGGGTTAAGTGTTATTGCTGAATGGCTAAAAACAGATTTGGATTTATCATGTGCTTTTTTTCCTAACGAATCCAATCCTGAAACGGATCCGCTTTGTGAAGTATATTCCGCTGAAGGAATATAGTTATAATATTTATCCTGGAATTTAAGAGGAAAAAGTTCGGCGGACAATTTGATACTTAAAATCTCATAATTAAGTTCCATCTCAATTGCACTGCCTGAATTTAATGTGCCAAAAAATAATTCAGTACCACTATAATAAAACCATTCTCCATATAATTCAGCAATTCTTTTTAAAAAATTATAATTTGTTTCCTTGTATTGCATAAAGTGTTTAAACTTCATAGAATAGCCGGGATTAATAGTCGTTTTTACATTCATTGGAACTTCGTCCGTAATTTTTTTTACAATGTCGTTTAATTTAACATCATTTAAATACCTGCAATGGGGATTTCCGTCAAGAAGGATGGTTGGACTATACCCTTCTAATATTAATTCACCGTAGGCTGTATTTGATCTGTCAACCTTGACTCTTGTGATAATGCCTTTAAATAAAAAGGACTTTGAATTCCGTTCAATTTTAATTTTTATTGTTTTGCCAATATCTTTCTCTAACAAATCAGATAAATTTAATTCTTTTCCACTCAACTGATATCGGACTTCAAAAGTATGATGCCAATCCATTCGCTGGTTTATTAATAAAGCTGAAATACGATCCTCAATCTTATTGTTGTCAATTTCTATTTCAATTTTTGCATTATTTACCACGATATTGAATTTTTATGTTGTGTTATTGAAATTTTTAAAATGGTTTTAAACCAAAAGCAGGAACACCGTGCCTGTTTAAAAAAGGTTTAGATGTTCCTGCGTTTAAATAGGAAGCTCATACTAAAAAGTGGGAGGTTTCCTGAACCTACATAGAATTATTTCTTTTTGAAATTAGGCCATTCATTTGCCAATTCACCAGTGGCTGTTCCATCAAATTTAATTGATCTGGCAGAGATATCCAGATTTTGATACATAGCAGAACCCGGAGAAAAAGATTCGCTAAAACCTACTAAATAAGCATCTGTGAATGTTAACGTTTTTAGAGCTGATCCCTGCTCACCAATTTTTCCAAACTCAATTTTTCCACTGACATGTTTTTTAGGGTCAATTGCTAAAGCAAAGGCATCAAAATCTTCCTGAGCCTCTATGCTAATAGCAAGACGACCTCCATAAACACCAGAAGTAGGGAAACCGGAGCCATCGGTTGCTTGGCTAATAGAATAACTTAAACTCTGAACTGTAATTGGTTGTTTAGCACCATCAATTGTTAATTTTGCATCGAATGACATAGTTTTTCGGGTTTTTAATTGTTAGACATTAAATTATTAAAAATATTATTTAGTATATTATTGTTGTTCATAAGCCGCATTCCATGCCGCTTCATCAATTCCTTTTTGTCCGTCCATTTTTATCATGAAATTTTTAGCAGGAAAATAAGGAGTCATATTGATATCAAGGTAAACCTTATCTTTCTGTAAAGGGTCCTGCTCAAATCTGTCGATTGTGAATTTCTCAATAAGCTTACCGGGTCCTGTTACTCCTTTTAGAAATTTAATAATCTGATTAAGTAAGTCTTTCTGTGTTGCTGAATCGAAATTTTCGAAAGCTCTTCGATTAAGAAAATCCATAAGCACTTTCGTAATGTAATCAAATACGCGCACTACAGAATATGTTTGAAGTCCGAGATTGTCCCCGTTAAACAAGGTTTTCGCGGAAAATGCCAATACCTTACCATATTCATTCACCATTGGAATAAGTCCAAGTTTTTCTAAACTTGCAATATCACTTTTCTTCAGGTCAAATTTCACACTATCAACTTCATTCATTGCTCCATGTTTCTTACCGGCAGTAACCTGTGACATAAGCGTCTGGTATACCTTTCCTGCTAAGGCAGAAGAAGGAGCTACGAATAGATCTTCCTGTTCGCCGACCTCACTATATTTCCCCCGTCCTACAAGCCAGTTACAAGCCATCATTACATTGGAACGATAAGCATCTCCTCCCGTTAGGTTGGCTGATTCAAACATTTCCATTACGTCATCCGGTTGATCGAGATGTTCGAAATCTGTTACCAGCATTACTTTGTTTTCATATGCGATCTTGGCCCATTTTTCAACAACTTTATTTGAACCCAAATAACCGGGAATAACCATTAAGCCATAGTTGTCGCGCAAATCAAGTCTGTCGTAACAGTTCTTAAGTTCTCCTGCAGCATAATCAATAAAACGAGTATTGTCGAGATCTTTTAACTGATCCAATTCAGCATTGAAGAAGGAAACATTTTTTACTTTGTCACTCTCTGTATTTTTGAAAAACAATGCTACAGAACGGTAGGCTGTTTCAAGTTCGCGTGTAGTTTCCACAGCTTTCTGAAGATTCACTTTCAGTAATTGTTCTGCTGTTTCAGAATTCGATTGTGCCTTTGTTACCATGTCAGAAAGTGTATCGCCTTCCGTCATCATGTCCAGCCACATACTGACCGTTTGCTTTAGGGTATCTCTTTCTTTCTTTTTATCAGATTCGGATAGAAAAATTTTCTTTCTTGCTTTTCTTTCCGGATTCATATTTTGAACGCCATCCATTACGGATTCAAGAAAATCAAAACCTCCAAATTTGACGAGTTTGTTACAACTCTCTTCCAGCACCTGAGCTGCATTTTCTATTTTAGCCCTTTCCTTGGTTTTTTCCTGATTTTGTTCTTTTGCTTGTGCTTGTTCGTTTTCAGCCATTTTATTTTTTATATTAAGTGGTGTAAGTTTTTAGTTTATTCTATTTTGCATCTTCCAGTTCTTGTAATAGCGCTTGTAAAGCTTCTATATAAGCTTGTTTAGCTTCTTTGTTTTCTGAAATGCTTTTCAAAAGTTTATTTGTTTTTAATTGCTTTACCATTTTCAGGTATTGTTCCTTTTGATTGTTCAGGTTCTGAAGAAATGGGCTTTGTCCAACAATTCCTTTTGGACCGAAATCGCCAAGGTTGGTAAAGTTCAGCGTTTCATTTTTTGTGCTTCCGTCTTCCTTCTGAAACTCCAATTCAACTGCAGGCTTATAATGTGCAAAAACTTCTTCAGGGGTTTTAAGTCCTTCAACAATGGCAGGTTTTACTGCAGCGTCGGCTGTTAACTTTTGTATAAACAACGTTTTGTTTTGTGGAATATCAGCAATTCCTTCGCTGGTTTCCTTGGGGACTTCCTGTCCGCCGATTCCATAGTTCATCATAATTTTAGTGTGTTTAAATAATGTTTAATTAATATAGATGACAAATTGATTTATAAAATTTACATCAAGAGAATTCCCTTAATAATTTAAAAGTTACAAACAGAACAAATGTATAATTTGATTTTTAAAATCAAAACAATTTTCTAACTTTTTTTCCAAATGAGTTTTTGTTCGTCATTTAAAGTCATCGTCATTGTATCCCCTTTCATTAATTCTCCGGAGATTATCATTTTGGATAAAGGCCTCCTTAATTGATTTCTGATTACTCCTGTAAGTGGCCGTGCTCCATACTTTGGAGTAAAGCCTGATTTCGCCAGAAACTCTTTTGCTTCCTGGGATACATTTAAAGTAATACCTTGTTTTTCAAGAATTTTTAAAAGATTTTTCAAGTGTATTTCGAAAATGTTTACAACAATATTCTCAGAAATAGGAGCAAAAGGTACAATTTCAGTAAGCCTTCCAAGAAATTCAGGACGGAAAAACTTTCCCATAATATCCATAAGTTCATTGGTTCCCGGAACTTCGCCCTTTTCAAATTTCTCTACTACATGCTGGCTGCCAATATTGGAGGTAAACAGTACAACAGAATTTGAAAAATCGCCTTCTTTTCCCAGACGATCGTGTAATTTACCTTCATCCAGAATCTGAAGGAAGAGATCAAATACAGATGGATGGGCTTTCTCAATTTCATCAAAAAGAACTATTGAATAAGGTTGTGCTCTAATTTTGTTAACGAGCAATCCACCTTCTTCATAACCTACGTATCCCGGAGGCGCACCGTATAACAAAGCAGCAGAATGTTCTTCTTTAAATTCTGACATGTCAAATCGTATCAAAGATGTCTCATCGGTAAATAAAAATTCCGCCAGCGATTTTGCCAGTTCTGTTTTTCCTGTACCGGTTGGTCCTAACATAAAAAACGAACCTATTGGCTGTCCTGGTTTACTTAGTCCGGAACGGGATTCAAGTATAGCTTCCGAAATGGCTTTGATTGCATGATCCTGTCCAACGACTCGTTTTTTGAGAATACCTTCCATGTTCAAGAGCTTGTCGCGTTCCTGCGCTTGTAATTTCCCCATTGGTATTCCCGTTTTGTGGGATACAACCGCTGCCACATCGCTTTTTTCAACAAGTTCTTTTCTGTTACCGGCGAGTTCGTGAAGTTTTGCTATGGCATTTGTGAGGTATTCTGTAATTTCATTTGCCGAATCCATTTTCTGTACATCGCGTTCGTCTTCAATCTGGCTAAATAAAACATGGCTTACTTTATCTTTCAATTGCGAAGCAAACCATTTGAGTTCTTTTACCAGTTCAGCATCTTCAATATTCTTTGAATCGTTTTTCAAATTGAGGAATCCCTCGTTAATGCCTTCAATTTCTTCTTTAGATGTTTCGCCCATCATCCTTACAACACTCATCGTACGGTCTATAAGGTCAATGGCAGCATCGGGCAAGCGTCTGTCTTTGATGAATCTTTTTGCAAGTCTTATGGATTCAGGAATTACGTCTTCACCAAGATTGATTTTGTGGTGTGCTTCATAATATGGAATAATGGTTTTAATCATTCTATAGGAAGTCGTTTCATCAGGCTCATCCACCTTCAACACTTCAACCATCCGGCTGAATGCTTCATCGGTTTCAATAAACTTCCTGTAATCGTCATTGGAAGTAGTACCAATGATGGTAAGTTCCCCTTTTGCGAGTTCCGGCTTTAAAATATTTGCAGCACCGGCTGCTCCGCCATTTTTATCGATAAGATTGTGAATATTGTCTATGAATAAAATAGCCCTGTCGAATTGCTTCACTTCTGAAATAATTTTTTTCAGCCTGTCTTCTACTTCTCCTTTATAGGAAGCGCCTGCAATGAGTGAACCGAAATCAAGTTCAAAAATAATAGCAGATTTTAAATTATCCGGAACTTTATCGTCTACTATGTTTTGTACAAAACCGTTTACCAGTGCAGTCTTGCCTACACCCGGTTCTCCTATGATAATTACATTCGGTTTCGACCTTCTGCCCAGAATCTCAGAAATCATTCTTGTCTCCCTGTCACGACCTATAATAGCGTCGAGTTTGCCTTCACGGGCAATGGCTGTTTTATCGATGCAATACGTTAGAAGGGCATTCGATTTGGAAGATGATTTTGCTGTACCATTTGAACCGGGCGAAATAGCCTGTTGAAGAGATGACTTCTCAACCGAATCAGCAAGGATTTCTTGTTGTGTGATTGGAAAAGTTTTTAACTGATCGTATGAAAAAGCTATCCCCGGTGTGCTTAATGCAGCAAGTAGGCATAAAGAATCCAGCGTGTCTTTCCCGAGTTTGATGCGGATATTGTCAGCCTCTTCAAATACAACAGCGACTTTATCATCACCTTTTGGTGAATCGCCGACTTTAGAAGATTTCGGTGAAGTTTCAATGCGCACATCGGCCCATTCTTCCATAAAATATACATCCTTATCGTGCGATTCAAGATAGGGTAGTAAACCCGTATCTTTATGCAACAACGCTTTCAGTAAATGCGCGGGTGAAAATTTTTCGTTTGAAAATTCTTTAGCAATGGATTGAGCAATTTGTATTGCTCTTTTTACATCTTCTGTGTAATCGAGACTTACGGCCATGTTCATGTTTTAGTACTTTTATTAATGTTTTATGTGTGAGAGTAATTCGTTTTTCAATTGTAGTTATTTTCAAATGTAGTAAAAGAATGGAATAATCAACATAATCTAATATTATTTTTAGGTATTAGCAGGTAAATATTTATTTATCGATTAAAAAAAAATAATATGCGGAAAATGTTTTTTAATAAGCTTTTTTCTTTTTTTTGATTCTAAAGTTTTGTTTTTGTAATCCAAATAAACAGAAACAAACTGCTTAATTTTCTAAAATTATGCAGTTTTTAGTTTTTTTCATATTTAAAATTGCAAGTATAATTTAGGTTATTGTTCTAACGTAGAGAGGTATTTTTAAAATTTGCTTAGAATTTTAAAAAAACTACATTTGTTAAATTGAAAATCCATTTTAATAATAAAATTGTTTTTTAAATCTCTTATTGAAAAGTATATTATTATCTAACCAAACACAAGCACAAAAACATA
>JAYURB010000010.1:0-12602 GCA_043756425.1 Bacteroidota bacterium | reverse complement strand
GGATATGGCCCAAATCTGGCACTTGGACACTCATAATGCTTAAAATGCAATGTAAAACATTGCAAATATGATTTTAAAGTCTCTATAAGGTAATTATGTATCTTTTCAGGATCCAGACAAGAAGTAATAAGTTGTCCCAATTCACTGATGATATTGAGATAATCTATTTTTTTTTGTAAAAACTCAACGGAGTTTTCCAACTTGATTTTTTCTTCATCAGTCTTAAAAGGAATGGATGTAACAGGAATTTTTACATCAGATTCCTTTGTAATACTATCAAAATTTGATCGAGTATTTTCGGAACGATTTCCTTGAATTGTTCTTAATAAAAAAAATCTGAACGTGTCATTCTTATTATATAAAAGGGTTATTGTGAGTAATATCCCCAAAAGAAAAAAAATAAATGGAATAAGTAGATTCATATTATAGGATCAAATTATGTTTTCCTTCAAAAATGTAAATTTATGAAATATCCTTTCATTTTTCTATTTTAAAATGATGTATTTTAGTCTTCAAGATTTTTTATCTCTATGGAATCATCAATTAAAGAAAATCCTTTTCCCGGCTTGCGGTCTTTCGATTATTCTGAATCGCAATTATTTTTTGGGCGGGAAAGAAATGTCAGCGATTTGCTGAAGAAGTTGAGCTCAAATCATTTCATTGCTATTATTGGCAATTCCGGAAGTGGTAAATCATCCTTAGTAAAGGCGGGATTATTACCTGCTGTTTTCAGGGGTGGTTTGGATGAAGATGTTAATTGGATGATAGCGCAATTTCATCCGGGTGATTCTCCTCTTAAGAACCTGGCAGCTTCATTAATCGATTCAAAATCTATGTCCAGGAAGGACCGCAAAGCAGACGAGAATACTTTTAATAGAGGATACAACTTCATAAAGAATCACTCGCGTGGTTTGGTTCAGTCTTTAAGAGAATCGTTGCCCCCGGGCTATAAAATATTGATTTTAATAGACCAGTTTGAAGAGATTTTCAGATACGGCATTGAAGTATCGAAAGAAGTTCATGATGAGGCAAAACAGCTGGTTAATTTGATCATCGACACTGTTTCACAGAAAGATGTTCCAATTTATATTGTTATTACAATCCGCTCAGATTTTTTAGGAGAATGTACACAATTTGAGGGATTACCTGAAGCGATAAACGATGGTCATTACCTGGTTCCCAGAATGAATCGGGAGCAAAATAAAGCAGCTATTGCAGGTCCGGCAAAATTGGCGGGTTGTAACATATCACCCCAGTTGATTCAGCAGTTGCTGAACGATTTGGGTAGTAATCCTGATCAGTTACCAATTCTTCAGCATGCTTTAATGCGCACTTATGATGTTTGGAAGGCCAAAGCTCATCCGAATGATCCGATTGATTTTATTCATTATAATGAAATCGGTAAAATGGAAATGGCATTATCCAGCCATGCTGAAGAAGCTTTTGCTGAACTTACCGTAAAGCAGCAGGAAATAGCGGAAAAGTTTTTTAAGGCACTTACATTTCTTGCAACCGACAATAGAGGAATTCGAAGACCGGTGGCCGTCAATCGCCTTATGGAAATTTGTTCGTGTTCGCTGAAGGAACTAACAGATTGCCTTAAACCTTTTCAGGCAAAGGGGCGGTCTTTTATTTCGCCTTCGTCAGATTTTCCTCTGACAGAGCATAGCATTATTGATATTTCCCATGAAAGTCTCATGCGTCATTGGGAAAGATTGAAAAACTGGGTTAACGAAGAAGGGGAGTCAGCTGAAGTATACCGTAGATTATGTGAAAGTGCATTCTTGTATGAATCCGGAAAAGCGGCTTTGTGGCGTGACCCTGAATTACAATTTGCACTAGATTGGAAAGAAAAAGACATTCCTAACAAAGCCTGGTCGCTTCAGTATAATAACATCTTCGAACAAGGCATGAAATTTCTAAATCTAAGTCTTGATCAAAGAAATTTAGAAAAGAAAAAAGAAAAGAGAAGAAGACGATTTGCCACAAGTTTTATCACACTGTTTTTTATGTCGTGTACGATTTTAACTATGTGGGCCCTTAAAGAACAAAAGACATCCCAAAGCAGTGCTGAAGATGCATTGAAGCAAAAACAAATAGCAGAATTGCAAAAGGATACTGCTTTTCAAATGAAAAAAACCAGTGAAGAAAGAGCGGAAGAACTTGCAAGAAAGCAACTGTTACTTTTGCAAAAAACCAAGGAAGCTGAAGAACAAACGCAGATTGCGAAAAGCAATGAATTGATTGCAAATAAATCAGTAGTGGAGAAGGAAAATGCGTTGAAAATTTCTGAAGAGGCCAAGATAAAGGCACAGCTTTCCGAACAGAGAGCCAAAGAGCAAACAGAAAAAGCAGAATCAGAAAAGGAACAAAAAGAAAGATACAGGCTTCGCAGCTTAGCCGGCAAAATGGCTTTAAAGGCAATAACAAAATCAGAAGATAAGCAACTCCAGGCATTGCTGGCTCTTCAGGCGTATCGATTAAATAGAGAAAATGGCGGAGCTGAACAAGACCCGGATATTTATGAAGCTTTAAGAAAATCATTAGTTAATCTAAACGGAAGTAATAGTCATGTGATTAATTTGAAATCAGAATTTGCTACTTTTAGTCTTTCGGATAATAACCAGTCGTTGTATTCTGGTTCCATTGACGGATCTGTAATTTCTTTAAATTTAAAAGGTACAGTTCCCGCAAGTAATTTAATAAGAAAAATATACGACGATGGTATTAACTCTGTTTGTCTAAGTACTAACGGACGGTTTTTAGCTTCGGCAAATGAGAACAGGAAGGCAAAGATTTGGGACCTTTCAAATAGTAAACCGGAAGGTCGAGAATTAAACGGACATAATGGCTTTGTTAAGACAATAGCATTCGATAATCAAAATAAAATAGTGGCTACAGGCGGTGACGACGGATTTATTTTAGTCTGGGATTTGGAGAATATTACCAATGGATTTATAAAAAAATTGAAGCTCAGTTCAACAGTAAATACACTTTCTTTTTGTTCCGGTTCTACTAAGATTGTTGCCGGCTCTAATGATGGATTGTTGACTGTATGGAATTATTCCACGAACGATAAAGTTTCAGTTAGTTGTAATCAAAGCGTTTTATCATTAACCTATTATAAAAACAACCAGTCCGGTGAAAGAATAGTTGCCGGACTATCCACAGGTGAAATAATGCTTTACGAACTGCAGAATTTGAATCTTATACTCAAAAACAAGCTTAGTGACATTTCAGTAAGAGTTGAAAAAATATGTGTAAATAAAGCCGGTGATTTATTGGCTGCATCCGGTTCAGACAAAATTATCCGGATTTATTCATTGGCAAATCTTAACCTCAAGCCTATAATTTTAAACGAACAAAATACAAGGATACGAGCCATAACCTTCGATGGAAATGATAATTTATACGCAAGTTTTGCGAATTTGAAAATTCAATTTTGGGAATGCCGATGCAGTGTTCTTGCTGAAAAAGCTTGTGGCCAATTACAAAGGAACCTCACGAATCAAGAGTGGTTAACTTACGTGGGACCGGAAACACCCTATGTTAAAACCTGTTCCGATAAATGATTTGTTTAAATTGGAATTTAGTCTCTAAGATTTAAATTTAAATCAAAAGAGTAATAAAATTAAATATATCCTATTATTCTATACTCAATAATGCCTACCCATTCATGCAAAAGCTTTTCCCAATTAAAAAGTGTGGCAGCAGAAGGAAGAAATAAATAATCAAATTCATATTTTACCGGCCCGCTATAACGGTCTGTACTGTATGGAACTACTTTAGTTCCTGCTTTTGAAAAACAAAGAACTGCGCGGGTTAAATGCGCTGCAGAACTAATCAGTAAAAAGGTTCCATTTTTAAAAGTAGTGTCCAATATTGGTTTTGTAAACAAAGCATTTTCATGAGTGTTCCTTGATTTGTATTCAACAAAAATATGATCGCCTGGAATACCCAGTGATTCAATAAAATTTTTAAGCAATGGGGCTTCCAGTGTATCAGCACCACTTATGGTAACAGGTCCGCCGCATAGAATAAGGTTTTTTATTTTATTGTTTTTGAATAATCGGATGGCTTGGATAAGTCTGTCTGTGCGGTCATTAAATTCTATCCTGTTGAGTTTTGGGTCAAACGTGGCCATGCCGGTAAGAAGAATTCCTGCATCGTATACAGCAAGTTTCTCATCGGGAATTGCTTTTATTTCCCATGCCTGCATAAAGCGGTCAAAAATGAATGTGTTTGAAAAAAAAATTAGTAAAGCTAAAGTTGCAAGTCCCCATTTTTTTCTGCGAATGTTATTATTGCTGAACAATGTAAATAAAAAGCAAATCACAATCCACGTCAGCGGTGTGATAATAAAGTGCAGTGTTTTGGATAAAAAGAAAAGCATTTTTATATTAAGTGAAGTTACTGTTTATTTTTGTAGAAACTAAAGCAAGAATAAACATACTTTTAAAATGAAATTGTTTAAATATATATTGTAATTTCCTTTAAACATTTTTTTATTCAAATAATTCTTTTCTTACTTTACAGAATTCCCCATAACCATTAATAAAACCGGAAGCACAGGTACTATGCAGGCTGATCGCAATGAAAAATAAGCTTCGTTATTATTTTAAAATATTTTTTATTTCAATTTTACTATTGATTGTTTCACTTCTTGCTATTAATTATTCTCTCATACTATATGGAATTGGACAATTGAAAGGGCAGTTAGCTATAATTAATAATAGCCGTTCAATTGACGAAATGCTTTCGGACCCCGCAGTTCCCGACAGTGTTAAAAAGCAATTAAAGTATATCGATGATGTCAAGAAATTCGCCATCGATTCCCTTGGATTAAAAGCATCAAAGAATTATACTACTTTTTTTGATCAACACAAAAAGCCAATTTTATGGGTACTCACTGCAAGTGAGCCCTATAGAATTAAAGCTTATGAATGGAGTTTTCCCTTATTAGGCAGAGTTTCCTATAAGGGTTATTTCGATTACGATAAAGGACTGGAAGCAGAAAAGGAAATGAAAAGTAACGGTTATGACACCGATTATGACGATGTTTCAGCGTGGAGCACACTTGGCTGGTTTAAAGATCCGGTTTTATCAAGTATGTTACTGAGGGGGAAAGGTCACTTGGCTGAGCTTATCATTCACGAAATGACACATGCAACTCTTTATCTGAAAAGCAATGTTGATATAAACGAAAATCTTGCTTCCGTTTGTGGTGAGCAAGGGGCTGCGCGATTTCTTGAAACGAAATACGGCAAAGACTCCAAGGAATTAAATGATTACTTGTTTAAGAAGGATGACTACATTTTATTCAGTAACCATATGCTCGGAGGAGCGCAACATCTCGATTCCGTTTATCAAGCAGTAAATGATTCTGTTGTAATTTATAAGGAGAAAGTTAAAGAAAGTATGATTCAGGAAATTGTTAATTCATTGGAAACAATTCCATTTCATTTTCCGCATACTTTTGTCAATGCATATAAAAAGCATTTACTAAATAACGCTTATTTTCTTAATTTTATTCGATACGATGCTCAGAAGGATAAAATGAAAATGGACCTCATGAATAAGTATAATGGAAACATTCGCAAATACATAGACTCTTACAGGGAAAACTAAATCGCACATTGATTCCTTATAAAAAAACAAGCGCTACGGAGCTGGCAATATTACTTCAGCAGGAGCATTCTAAAGAGCAAACAATGAAAATTGTTCGTTTTATTGGGACCGATCAAGTTCGATTCAATCAACTGATATCATTTTGTCTTGGTTCTGATATTATTTTAACCCAACGTGCTTCTTGGGTTTTTAGATTTTGTGTAGAAAAGCATCCGGGTTTAATGAGAAAGCAAATTCGCCTTATGCTTAAAAACATACAAGGAAGTATTCATCCGGCGGTGCGTAGAAATTTTATTAAATCACTTGAGTATATTTCAATTCCTCATTCACTTGAAGCAAAACTGATTTCGCTATGCTTTGACTTAATAAATTCAAAAAAGGAATTTGTAGCTATAAAGGTATATGCTTTGAATTACCTTACTTCCTGCTGCGTAAAATATCCCGATCTTATTTTTGAATTAAAATCCATTATTGAATCACAAATGGAATTTAAAAAACCGGCCTTCTTGTCGGCCTCCCGGAAGTTTCTTAAAAAGTTTAAATTATTGGTTAAAGCACCGAGAGAATGATTATTTTTTGACAGGAGTTTTTTTATTTTTTTTCGTTTCCTTTATTAATTTATTTTCATCACCCTTAAGCTTTCTTTGTACTTTCTTTATATCTTCTGCTGCAGGTAATTGTTCAGGATTTATACCTCTTTTCTGTAAAATTTTCCTTACGGCTGTATTATTATCAACATGTTCTTTTGTAATCGACTCCCGCCCCTTTAAATCTTTTTCGCTAACATTATGACTTGTTAACTCAGTCGCAAAATCCTTCGCTTTAATAGTAAGTGTAGGCAAATAATCTGAAAGAGGTTTGCTTTCCGGCACGCCGAGTTTTCTTTTCATATCTGCGGTGTCTAATCCTCCAAATAAAGCTTTATCTCCTTTACTTCGAATAATTGCAAATCCATCGTAATCTACACCTCTTTCATATATTAATTTTGAAAAGGTTCTTTCTGATTTAGATAATTTATCTCTTGCTACTACCCGATCTACGTCTAATAATCTTTGCTCAATAATTTCCTGTTTTCTTGTCTGAACTGCAAAATATGTTTGCGCAAAAGCTATTTCATTTTTAGCGGGGTCTCCGTTCTGTGCAATGAGGTAACAAGCGTACCGTGTGAGTGCGAAATCGGCAATTTCCCGCTCGGCACCTTTAGCAAGACCGATCATTTTCCTGATATCAGGAAAATGATCAGGAATATTCCCGTTTGCGTTTTTACAAGCCTGTTTTGCTTTATCAATTACCTTCAAAAAATTTTCCCATTTGGTATAGCCCAGTATCTCTTGAAGTTCTCTTGCGCTCCAGCACTCTATACCATTGAATAGATAACAGGCATTTTCAAATTTACTAAGTAACATTGCAATTATTTCTTTTTTCATCTGATGTTATTTTAATATTAATATCGATACAAAATTAATCTTTCAAGTTCAATATCCTTCCCAAGTAAAGCAGGATATTAAAAGATGATTTTTTTTGTGAACCGGATTAGCCTTAAAATCCTATATTTGCCTTTCTTACCAATCTTCTATGCCAAAACCGGAAATCTATAACCCCAAACACAAGATTCGTATCGTAACAGCTGCTTCTCTCTTTGATGGACACGATGCAGCTATTAATATCATGCGCCGGATAATTCAGGCAAGTGGTGCAGAGGTAATTCACCTGGGTCATGACAGAAGCGTCCAAGAGGTTGTTGATTGCGCCATTCAGGAGGATGTTCAAGCTATTGCTATGACTAGTTACCAGGGTGGGCATATGGAATATTTCCGTTACATGTACGACTTGCTGAAAAGTAAAGGCTGCGAACATATTCGCATTTTCGGCGGTGGAGGTGGCGTTATTCTTCCCGTAGAGATAAAAGAATTAATGAGCTACGGAATAGCCAGAATTTATTCTCCCGACGACGGGCGTGCCATGGGTCTGCAAGGCATGATTAACGATATGTTGAAACAATGTGATTTTGCTACAGGATTTAATCTGAATGGCGAAGTCAATCAAATCACTAAAAAGGACCATCATGCAATTGCAAGAGTAATCTCTTGTGCTGAAAATAACGAAAAGGAATACGATCCAATTCGTGAAAAAATTATCGAGCCGGCAATTTTAAAAGAAAAAATAAAAGTTCCTGTGCTTGGAATAACAGGCACCGGGGGGGCGGGAAAATCTTCTTTAGTCGATGAACTGGTTCGAAGATTTTTAATTGATTTTAAAGATAAAAACATTGCCATAGTTTCAGTTGATCCATCGAAAAGGAAAACCGGGGGAGCTTTGCTTGGCGATCGTATCCGGATGAATTCTATTTTCAACCCGCGTGTCTATATGCGATCTTTGGCAACGCGTCAATCTAATCTTGCATTATCAAAATATGTAAAGGATGCTGTTGAAGTTCTTAAAGCAGCCAGGTACGATCTTATCATTCTTGAAACTTCAGGAATTGGTCAAAGCGATACGGAAATTGTAGACCACTCTGATCTTTCTTTGTATGTAATGACTCCCGAATATGGCGCCGCTTCTCAACTAGAGAAGATTGACATGCTCGATTTTGCCGACATTATAGCGCTAAATAAATTTGATAAACGTGGCGCTCTTGATGCATTGCGTGATGTCAAAAAGCAATATAAACGCAATCATCAATTGTGGGATTTCGACGATGAGAAAATACCGGTTTTCGGAACCATTGCTTCTCAATTCAATGATCCCGGAATGAATCGATTGTATAGGTCTGTTATCGATGCTTTGGATGCCAAACTAAATGCAAACCTTAAATCAACTTTTGAGATTACAGGAGAAGTATCGGAAAAGATTTATATCATTCCACCTGCCCGTATTCGTTACCTAAGCGAAATTTCCGAAACCATTCGCAACTATGCTAAATGGGTTAAAGAGCAAAGTTCTATTGCACAGACTTTATTTGGAATTAAGAAAACAAAGGAAAGTCTGGCAGCATCGCCCATAAAAGACAAAGAATCTTTAAGTAAAGAGCTGGATAAGCTTTATAATCATTATGAAGTCAGCTTTGACGGAAAGAATAAGAAAATTATTGAAAACTGGGATGATAAAAAGAAAAGTTATGTTGACGAATTTTATATTTATAAAGTAAGAGAGAAGGAAGTAAAAGTAATAACACATACTGAGTCACTATCACATTTGAAAATCCCGCGTGTTTCTGTTCCAAGGTATGAAGCCTGGGGAGATTTACTCAAATGGAATCTTCAGGAAAATTTTCCCGGCGAGTTTCCTTTTACCGCAGGCGTGTATCCTTTTAAGAGGATGGAGGAAGATCCAACCAGAATGTTTGCAGGTGAAGGTGGTCCTGAAAGAACAAACAGACGCTTTCATTATGTGAGTAAAGGAATGCCGGCAAAGCGATTATCTACTGCTTTTGATTCAGTGACATTGTATGGACAGGATCCCGGTAATCGTCCGGATATTTATGGTAAAATTGGCAACAGCGGTGTTTCAATTTGCTGCCTGGATGATGCAAAAAAATTGTACAGTGGATTCAATCTGGCCGACCCGAAGACATCAGTGTCCATGACTATTAATGGTCCTGCATCTATAATAGCTGCATTTTTTATGAATGCTGCCATCGATCAGCAATGCGAATTGTTCATCATTCAACATGGTTTAACTGAGGATGTAAATAAAAAGATCGAATCAATTTATAGGCAAAAGGGAACAAAACGCCCTGCTTATCAAGGTCCTTTGCCTGAGGGGAATGAAGGACTCGGCTTAATGCTTCTCGGAGTAACCGGTGATCAGGTTCTACCGGCTGATGTATATAATAAAATTAAAGCTCAAACACTGAATGTAGTAAGGGGAACTGTTCAGGCAGATATTTTAAAAGAAGATCAGGCTCAAAATACATGTATATTTTCTACTGAGTTTTCGCTGCGCTTGATGGGTGACGTACAACAATATTTCATTAATAGTAAAATCAGAAATTTCTATTCCGTTTCTATATCAGGATATCACATTGCCGAAGCAGGAGCTAACCCAATTACTCAATTGGCGTTGACGTTGTCAAATGGTTTTACATACGTTGAGTATTACCTCTCCCGCGGAATGGATATCAACCAATTTGCCCCCAACCTAAGTTTCTTTTTCAGCAACGGCATTGATCCGGAATATGCCGTCATTGGACGAGTAGCACGCCGTATCTGGGCTAAAGCAATGAAGTTAAAGTATAATGCCGACGAGCGTTCTCAAATGCTCAAGTATCATATACAGACATCCGGCCGATCCTTACATGCTCAGGAAATTGACTTCAATGACATTCGTACAACCTTGCAGGCATTGTATGCCATATACGATAATTGTAATTCGCTTCACACAAACGCTTACGATGAAGCAATCACAACACCCACAGAAGAAAGTGTGAGAAGAGCTATGGCTATTCAGTTAATCATCAACCGTGAATTAGGTCTTGCAAAAAATGAAAATCCTACTCAGGGATCTTTCATTATTGAAGAACTTACGGATCTTGTTGAAGAAGCCGTCATGGTCGAATTTGATAAAATTAATGAAAGGGGAGGAGTTCTCGGTGCTATGGAGACCATGTATCAGCGCGGAAAAATACAGGAAGAAAGCCTGTATTACGAAACACTCAAACACAATGGCGAATACCCTATTATTGGGGTAAATACTTTTCTCTCTTCGAAAGGATCGCCTACCATTGTTCCTTCAGAAGTTATTCGTGCGACAAAAGAAGAAATGGAATATCAAATTAATATGCTTTATGAATTGCACAAAACTCATGAAGCGAAAAAGGATAAATTACTTAAGGACCTTCAGCTTGCTGCCATACAAAATAAAAATTTATTTGAGCAATTAATGGAGGTGTCGAAGTACTGTTCTTTAGGACAGATTACCAATTCACTTTTTGAAGTTGGCGGGCAGTATAGGAGAAATATGTAGATTAAAATAAACTTTATTATGGCTAATTTTTTAATTATTGGCGGATCCTCGGGAATTGGCCTTAAGCTTGCACAACAATTATCAGAATCAGGACATAGAATATTTGCCACTTATAATAAAAGCAAAGTAGATTCTGAAAACAATCTTTTAGAGTATTATTTTTTAAACGTATTAGACGAGACTATTGCTTTAGATTTTTTACCTGATTCTTTAAACGGAATTATTTATTGTCCCGGAAGCATTAATCTAAAACCTTTTGAAAGAATTAAACCACAGGATTTTATTACTGATTTTAACTTACAGGTTGTTGGTGCTATAAAGGTGATTCAAGCTGCTGTAGGCAGATTGAAAAATTCTAATATGGCTTCTATAGTATTGTTCTCAACTGTTGCTGTTCAAACCGGTCTGCCTTTTCATTCTCAGGTGTCCACATCCAAAGGGGCCATTGAAGGATTAACAATGGCCTTGGCGGCAGAGTTTGCACCCAAAATTCGAGTTAATTGTATTGCTCCATCATTAATTGACACTCCCTTATCCGCTAACTTATTGAATAGTGAACAAAAGCGTTTAGCAAATGCAGAAAGACATCCTATGAAGAGAATTGGTTTAACTAAGGATATTGCAGATATGACAGAATTTTTGATTTCTGAAAAAGCAGGATGGATTACAGGACAAATATTTCATATTGATGGTGGTATAGGAAACATAAAATAGTTTAAGGAATTTATTTTTGTGCTCTATTTTTGCAATACTAAAATAAGTAATTCATATTCAAAAGAGTACGAAATCGCACATGCACCCTAAAAAAATAAAGTATATTAATTCAATATTAAATGTAATTTTGAAGAGCTACATTGCAAAGAAAATAATTTTTTAAACAAGAATTAATTATGCTAAAAAACTTCAAACAATCAGAATTGTTGATATTAGTGCTTGTTGTAGTACTTATTTTCGTTTCAGAATATTACTACACTGTATTAAAAGACCACGACAGAGCAATATTTATTGGTTTATGGCCTCCAACCATGTTACTTTTATTAATATATATAAACTCAAAAAGACATAAGTAATATGGAAGATTTTGACTTAATAATACTTACAGCTATCATTAGCGCTTCATTTATAGTATTTGCAATAGTTACTTATAAACAGTTTTCAGAAGCGTCAAAAAGAGATATTAATAGGTGACTCTTGTTGTTTTCATTCTTATTTTTTGAGAATTCTCTTGCTACGAATTATACCACCGGCTTCTAAATTAAGAAAATAAATCCCTTCGGGTAAATCGTTAATTTGTATCTGAGAAGTTACTAAACCGTTTTTCACTTCAAAATTTTCTTTCTTTATGACCCTACCTGAAATATCAACTATGGATATTATTACATTTCCTGATTGTGGAAGAAAATATTGGAAAGTGACTTTATCGCTTGCGGGATTTGGAGTAGGGTCATACAGTTGAATTGTAGAAATAAGAGATCCGTTAACATCCTGAACATTATTAATGATTTGTGTCGAATCAATAATTATATTTTCATCACCCGGTAAATAAAGTGTATAAGCGAAGTAGACCAGCATCATTTCATCTGTTGTCGATTCACCCAGGAATACCCATTGAGGTGGATTATTTGGATTAGAAGGGTTTGCTGTAGTGTTGTTGTAATGTGCTTCAGAATAAAGTATAGTACCTGCAGGAATCTTCAATACCTTTGGAAAAGAATACACGCCCTGCCAGTGAAAATCCCAGTGTGGAACATTAATAAAAGGTATTGTGTCACCGGATGGAGTAACACCATAACTTAATATGCTTGTACCGATCAAATGCATGTGTGGTCCCACACCCAGTACCGATAAATCATAAGGAACAACATAATGAGCATTAAAAGTTTTTGTAGTGTTTGCCGGAATTATTAATGGACCATTATCAAGGTTTAAATGCTCGAGTGGAGCATCAATACTGATCTCTCTTTGAAATGTCGAAGTAAGTTTTAACAACAATTTAGTACTGTCTGTCT
>JAYURB010000009.1:0-4945 GCA_043756425.1 Bacteroidota bacterium | reverse complement strand
GTAAGCATCAATTTTTCTGATGTTATTATTGTTCTCGTCTTTATCAACAAAGAAATCTTTCAGATTCCAGCTGGAACTTGTCTCCTCTTTTCCTGTATAGTCATATCCGTAATAACTAACAATAGAATTTCCATTGTTAAACAATTCATCGGGTGTGAAAAGATCCAAACTAAAAAGATCCTGGCTTGAATTTGTAGGAGAAAGTTCATCGGGGCTAAAGCTGTCTGTTTGAACGGTATCACGGTAATCAACACCCAATCTGTCGCGAATGTTTTCATAAAAACCACGGGTAACTTCGTTTTCTTTATTTCTAAATGGAGTGTATTTACCTTTAGAATAAGTTGTTTGTCCGTAAACAAGTCCGTTTGGATCCGTAAAATAAATAGACGTACCGGAAGTACTATCAATTCCGTTCAACTTTAATTGCTGATTGGCCAGTTCACGCATACGTGTCCAAAGTGAGCTCGCAAGCAAATTGTATCCTTTTACCGTTCTTTTTTCAAATTCTAAACCGACAACAATGTTATGATTTTTAATATCTGCTGAACCGGAAGCGGTAATTCTACCCTGAGAAGTATTATTAAAATTAAAGCCAGCAGGATTTCTGCCCGTTGTAGCCCATAAACCGTATACGTTTAACGCAGATCGATTATCACCGTTAATTAATCCTCCATTGGTAAGAACGTCGTTTTGATTATCCTGATATCCCTGGGTTCCCAGAGGATCGGTTAAATTATAGTATTGCGTTGTATAGTTGGTAGTGTAAGGATTTAAAGTACCCGGGGTGAAATCGTATAAGGTGTCAAAATTATTAGTTTGTACTGCGAGAAGACTATCAACATTGCCTAAAGAATCTACTGATGCAGAGAAAGCAAAAAACGGCACTGAATAAGTCTTAAACTTTCCTACATAACCATAGTTAAAAGCATTCTTTTTATGTCGTGCACTTTGGTTTATTTCATCGCTGTTGGAATAGTCAACCTGAATTGAATAATATGCATTCTTAATAGCAGAGGAAGCTTTTTCAGTATTCTCATTTCCAAATCGCTGTGTTATTTTTGCAAAAGCTCTCCACTTTGTAGCAGTTTTTTCAGAATTATTATCAAAGTTCATTAATGAATAAATTCTGGAATATTCATTGCTTTTCGTTCTTTCCAATGAACCCCCTAACGTTACTGTAAGGTTTTTTACCGGGCGGATGTCGATTTTTCCATTTACTCTGAAAGCATTTTGAGCAACGTTTTCTCTATATTTCTGTGTTTCAAGACTGTCAAAAGTAAAATAAGAAGAACGATGAATGTAACCTCCACCGGGTGCTGCAGTAATTGGATTTTTTAAAACATCGTCGAGAACACTTTGCTTTACTCTGTAAATAGGAATAACAGAAGGGCTTGGATCTTTATCATATTGGTATTCACCTGCTAAGAAAAAGCCAGCAATAGATTGTCCTGTCTTTTTTCCATTTTCATCCTTCTCTTTATAAATAGGCCCGGTAACAGTTCCTGAAATAAGATTATAGCCAAAGGCATCCAGGTTTTGAGAAGTTGCAAGTTCTAGTCCGCCGCCAAAAGAATTGGAAGGACCACGTGTTGTAACACTAATAATACCACCGGTAGCATCTCCGTATTGAGCAGGGATACCACCTGTGATAACAGTAATTTGTTCTGTACCGCGCTGAGAAATTCCGGGAGAACCATTTACTTTAATACCATCTATATAATAGGAAGTAGCGTCGGAACGAGAGCCTCTTATATTTAACTCCCCACCGGCTTCTTTCTGATAAACACCTGCTGACTGCACTGCAAGTGAGTTCACATCGCGTGTTGGTGCTGCCTGAATTTCTTCGAAGGTAAGTGTCTTCTTTTGAGAGGGACTTCCTTTATCAATTAAAGGCACAGCATAATCAACAACTTCAATCTCTTTAATTTCAACACCTTTGCCAAGTTCCATATCGACAAATGAAATGTTGTCGACTGTGACAATGACATTCGTCTTTAGCACCGGTTGAAAACCCACGGCTGTGGCTTTAACATCATACTTGCCCGGACTTAATGGTTTCAGGGTATAGTTACCGTCGAAATCAGCGCTCGTTGCAAGAACCTGCGTTCCATTAACTAAAGCAGCAATGCTGGCGAAAGGAATTTCTTTCCCACCTTTTTCAATGATCTTTCCTTTTATTTCACCTGTCTGTGCAGAGGCTGCAAGAGTGACAAAGGAAAGTAAGAGGAGCTGCAAGTAAAATTTTCGTCCCATGTTTGGTCGTTATTTGTTAAAGATAAGTTAAGCGAGCGGTAAAAGTATAAATTGAATAATAAAAACCAAAACAAATTTCCATTGGCTTTACAATTCATTCTTATATCTTTATATACCATTTTGAAAGCGCAAGATGAAAAACTATTCGACAAAAACTGTCAGAAAAGCGTAATTAGGATTTATTAGATGAATTTTAAGGTTTTGCCGAAAGTTTTCCTGAGTTATTAACAAAACTGGAGAAACACGCAGAATAATTTATTTTTGCATTTTAACTTAAAAAATCAACACGCATTATGAGACTATCCAGTCTGGAAATAAAAGGGTTCAAGAGTTTTGGTGATAAGGTAATCATCCATTTTGACAAAGGGGTGACCTCTATTGTAGGCCCCAATGGTAGCGGCAAATCGAATGTTGTAGATGCAATACGCTGGGTATTGGGAGAACAGAAAACGCGCATGCTTCGTTCCGAGAAAATGGAAAACATCATTTTCAATGGTAACAAAGACCGCAAACCGGCCAATCTTGCCGAGGTTTCTCTTTCTTTTGAAAATACAAAAAATATTCTTCCCACTGAATATAGTACGGTAACCATTACACGCCGATTGTACCGTACGGGAGAAAGCGAATATTTATTAAACAATGTAAACTGCCGTCTTAAAGATATTATCGATTTGTTTATGGACACCGGTATTGGTCCTGACAGCTATGCCATCATTGAATTAAAAATGGTGGATGAAATTCTGAACGATAAGAATAATGCCATTAAAAATCTGCTGGAAGAAGCTGCGGGTATTTCTAAATATAAAATCCGTAAAAAACAAACGCTGCAAAAACTGGAAGACACTGCTAAAGATCTGAACCGTGTCGATGATCTCCTTTTTGAAATCGAGCGCAATATGAAACAGCTGGAGTCGCAGGCAAAGAAAACCGAACGGTACTACAAGCTGAAAGAACAGTACAAAGAATTGAGTGTGGAGCTGGCACTCTTTACGCTATCCGGAAGTAAACAAACCTTTGACGATCTCCGCCGGCATGAAGAAAAACACCAGGAAGATAAAATTTCGCTCGATACCCAGCTGGATGGTTCTGAAGCATTCCTGCAAGAATTAAAACTTGCCTCTCTGGATAAAGAGAAAGAACTTGCTGAAGCACAAAAAATCTTCAACGAAAAAATAACGTTAATCCGCCAGCATGAAAACGATAAAAAAGTCAGTAATGAAAAGCTGAACTATCTAAAGGAAAAAGAAACTTCGCTGAGCACACAGATTTCTTCCGATAAAACTACTCTTCTTGAAACACAGGAACAATTGAAGTTTATAGAAGAAGACCGCTTCAATCAGGAAAACTTTTTTACAGGATTGGAAAGCAGTCTGATTGAATTAAAGGCACTGTTGGATGAAACACGGATGAATCACGATCTGATGAAGAGTGATATTCACCGTTTAACTTCAGAAGCAAAGGGTATTCAGTTATCCATGCATGAATCTGAAAAAAGCCTTGCCGTCACCCAAGCGAAAAAAGAATCGCTGCAAAAGGAAATGGACAGACTTTCCGAAGACAATTCATTAAAACTCGGCGAACTCGAAAGCCTCAACCAACAGGCCGATTCGACAGGAAAACAAAAAGAAGAAGTTGAAAACCGTTACAATGAACTTCAAAACAGAGAAGAGCTTTTAGCGGATGAAATCATACGACTCGACGAAGAATTAAAAAAGCATACGGAAGATGTTATTGCAGAATCCCGTAAACTGGATGCTAAACAAAACGAATTCAACCTTACCAAAAGCCTGGTTGAAAACCTTGAAGGTTATCCGGAATCGCTGCGTTTCCTAAGAAAAAATTCTCCTTCGGCCAGTCGTACTCCCCTATTCTCAGAAATTCTTAACTGTCCGACTGAATACAAAACTGCCATTGAGAACTTCCTCGATCCCTGGATGAATTATTTTGTCATCGACAATATAGAAGAAGCCAGCCGTGCAGTAAATCTGTTGAGTGAAGCTTCTAAAGGAAGAGCCAATTTTTTCATCTTAAAAAATTTCGAAAGCCATACTACGCC
Source organism: Bacteroidota bacterium (assembly GCA_043756425.1). Taxonomy (GTDB): domain Bacteria; phylum Bacteroidota; class Bacteroidia; order AKYH767-A; family 2013-40CM-41-45; genus JADKIH01. The sequence continues at coordinate 636 of JAYURB010000009.1, read as the reverse complement.
GTTGATGGAAAACATTAACGATTGTATGCCGGCTCTCAATATTGTTGACATTGAAGAGAAGTACAGGCCATTGTGTAATTATCTGTTGCGCAATGTTTACATCGTTATGGAAAATCAGGACCATACGCCTTTCCTTCAAAAAGAGAATGAATCGTTAATATTTGTTTCTAAAAACGGAAAGTATTGCCGTACTAAAAATTCATTGTCGGGCGGTTCTGTAGGATTGTTTGACGGGAAACGTATTGGCCGTGGCAAACATTTAGAAACGTTGGAAGGTCAGATAAATACTTTATCTTCCGGACTTGAGCAAATTAAAACGCATCGCGACCTGGTTCAAAATCAGCTTCAGGAAGCAAAGCAAAGCAAAGAGAATTTCACTTCCAATAAGAATAAACTTCAGCAGGAGGTTAACAGATCAGTACACGAATTTGCTTCCGTAAAAAATAAAGCAGAACATCTATCTGCGACAGTTGATAACAATAAAAAAATCATTGAAGGACTTCTCCAGCAATTGAATTCCATCGACGATACACTACACCAGGACAATCTGAGTTTTCAGGAGCATTTAACGCAGCTGCGTTCCGATTATGATTCCATCAGTCTTCAGGTTACGAGTAAACAGCATGAATTTAATTT
>JAYURB010000008.1:0-4964 GCA_043756425.1 Bacteroidota bacterium | reverse complement strand
CCTCCTTCAGGCATAACATCTAAGACACCCAATTCTGTTACAATTCTTTTAACACAACGCTTTCCTGTTAACGGTAATGTACAAGCAGGAAGTAGCTTTGATTCACCCGCTTTGTTCACATGCTGCATAGCAACAATGATGTGTTTCGCAGAAGCAACAAGATCCATTGCTCCACCCATTCCTTTTACCATCTTACCCGGAATTTTCCAGTTGGCAATGTCGCCGTTCTCGCTCACTTCCATGGCGCCGAGAATGGTAAGATCGACCTTTCCTGCCCGTATCATTCCAAAGCTCATCGCTGAATCGAAAAAAGCTGAGCCTGCAACAGTAGTGATTGTCTGCTTACCCGCATTAATCAAGTCCGGATCTTCTTCTCCTTCATAAGGAAATGGACCCATTCCCAGCAATCCATTTTCCGATTGCAAAACAACATTGATTCCTTCAGGAATATAATTGGCTACCAAGGTCGGTATGCCTATTCCGAGGTTTACATAATATCCGTCCTTTACTTCGCGGGCGATGCGTTTGGCGATTCCGGTTTTGTCTAACATTGTTTTGAATTCGTTAATTAGATAATTATTTCTTCCTCACAGTCCTCTGCTCAATCCTCTTCTCATAATTCTTACCCTGGAAAATACGGTGGACATAAATACCCGGAGTATGAATGTTGTTCGGGTCTAGTTGTCCGGCAGGGACGAGTTCTTCCACTTCAGCGACGGTAATTTTTCCTGCCATAGCCATCAGCGGACTGAAGTTACGGGCTGTTGCACGGAAAATTAAATTACCTTGTGTATCGCCTTTCCAGGCTTTAACAAGAGCGAAATCGGCTTCGAAAGCATATTCAAGTAAATGTTCTTTTCCGTTGAAGATGCGGATTTCTTTCCCTTCTGCAACTTCTGTTCCTGCTCCGGCAGGAGTAAAGATAGCAGGCATTCCATAACCGGCGGCAAGGCATCGTGTTGCCAATGTGCCTTGTGGTATTAATTCTACTTCCAATTCTCCGCTGAGTAATTGCCTTTCAAATTCTGCATTCTCGCCCACATAAGAAGAAATCATTTTCTTTATCATCTTTTCCTGCAAAAGCAGTCCAAGACCGAAATCATCTACGCCTGCATTATTCGATATGCAGGTCAGACCTTTCACTTTTTTCCTCACCAGTGCTGCAATCGAATTTTCGGGTATTCCACAAAGGCCGAAACCTCCGACCATTAAGGTCATATTATCTTTCAAGCCGTTAAGGGCTTCGTCTGCATTCAAAACTACTTTATTCATGCGTGTTGCTTTGCCGGAATCTTAAGCCGGCTAAGGTGATTCAAAAGTATGATTTGAAATTGTGATTAAAAAATTAAATCGGTGGTTTTAATAATTTCTTCTAAAGCAGAATAGAGTTTGTCTAAATCATTCTGGTTATTAAAACCCTGAATAGAAACCCTTAAAAATATTCGCTCCCCATGCTTCATAATGGGAACTTCAATTTTATATTTATCAAAAAGAAGGCGGTAAATTTTTTCCGGTTGAGTGGTTTTTAACGGAAAGCTTATCATTTGTCCAATGAAATCGTCAGTTAGTGGTGCTAAAAGATGAGAACCTAATAGATCACAAAATCTCAAAGCATTGTTTTTTATCAATGCCCTGCATTCCACTGCAACCTGATGCCAATTGTGCTCTTTCATAAATTCCAACGCTTTGGGAATAGTAAGAAATGCTGAAATATCGCGTGTACCTTGCAATTGATGGTAATCCAGAAATCTTGAATGCGATGGATTAGCACTTTCATAACCCCAACTGATTACCAGGGGATCAAACAAAGGCTGCAACTCTCTTTTAACATAGAGAAAAGAACTTCCTTTTGGTGTCATCATCCATTTGTGGCAGGCGCCTGTGTATATATCTGCTTTTAGCTGCGAAAGGTCTATTGGCACATGTCCGGCTGCATGTGCACCGTCTATATAAGTAAGCAATCCCTTCTCTTTTGCAATTTCACAAATTTCTTTAACAGGAAAAATTAATGCTGTTGAACTTGTAATGTGACTAAGAAATACAGCTACAGTTTTATTGCTTAAGCCTCGAAAAAATTGTTCAATGAATGCTTCCTTAGATATAATTGGTAGTTCAATCTTCTGCCGTATTAATTTTGCTCCGCTTTTTTTACAATAATAATCCCAGGTTTTATCAATGGCTCCATACTCCAGATCAGTTGTGAGGATTTCATCGCCCGGGTTCAATTTTAAACTCTTAACAATAATATTCGAAGCATAGGTGGGATTTGAAACATATACTACATCATCGCCATTGCAGTGAATGAAATTTGCCAGAGCATTTCTTGACTGCTCAAGGTATTTGGGACCATTGACAGCAATAAACTGTACAGCTTCGAATTCAAGTTCTCTTTGCCATTTTTGATAATCATCAAAGACGGGCTTAGGGCAAGCCCCATAAGAACCGAAATTCAGATACGTTATCTCCGTATTGATTAAGAATAAAGATTTAAGCATAAAAAAACATTTCAGATAATATTATTTATTCAACAATGACTTTAATTGGACAATTAAATCCCCACCATCTTTTGTTTTCTGTCACCATATCAATATTTACAATATAAATCCCCTTTCCCCCCCGGGTTTAAAATTGTAATGCCTTGTGTATATTCGTTTATAACATCAACATCAAGTGGTGTCCGCTCTCCATCCCGGAGTAAAAGCTCCCCTTTTTCATCACTTACTGAATAGGACAAAGATAAAGAAGTTTTATCTGTACGAATTGAAGGAATCTTATTCCCTGTCATATTGGTGATTTTTACAGGAACAATAATGAATGAATTATAATTCGAATAGTATGTTTTGTTTAAAACTTCCAGTTTTACGTTTTCAGGAGAAAAAACTGCTTGATTAAATAATGAATCGTCCTGCAAAGTTGATAGTTTTCTGTACCCTTTGTTGGGAAGATTAAAATATTTTTTATTTAAACTACCCCTTGTAAAACTAAACATAAGAAAATCCCACGAGGGACCAAGAAATACAGAAGAATCTTTGAGAAATTTTTCGAGTTTGGGAAAATCTGAAGTAACATAATATGTGACAGGATTAGCAGGGTCTTCAACAGCTTGATACATGAGCGTTTCAAAAGGAAGACTGAATGCTGTCCAGGCAATTCTCCATGGATAATTTACTTCATCGATAAGGTATCTCCTTTCCGGAAAGGTCAGCCCATATTTACAAAGGCGTGCAATGTAATTAATTCGCTCTGTGATTGGATATGCTGCCTTGTATATTATCTGAATCGATATGATAAATAATAAGAAGGCGATAACTGACTGTTTAAACCAAGAAAGACTTTTGATAACTATAAATAAGGGTAGTCCAATGAATAATCCAATGCCGCACAAATAATTTTCATAGGTAAAAGGGGATTCAGAAGCCGGAAGTGTTAAAAGCAAAAATATTAAAAATCCGAAAGAAAATAGTATTGAATATAAAAGTAAAATGTACTTTCTTTTCCAAATTCCACAAAAAACAAGAAGGGCAAAGGAAATAATTAAGGGCGGATGGTGCAGGAGAAAATTTTTAATATACTTATATATATCTGTCTTGGAGACAATGGAAAATCTTTCGTTTATTTCACTTAACCAGGGTATTTTGGCAAATTCATACCCTGTAACAGGAAGGGATGAATAATTAAAATATCCAATTGTCATTCCCAATATTAAAAGGATGACAGGTCTTTTATAAGAACCATTGTTAGTGAGTAAAAATAAAACAATTACAAAACCAACTGTAATAAAATTTAACAAATGAAAAAATGGCGTTACAATTATACATAGTATAGGAAAAAAATACCAAAAACCTTTGGGCCAAACTCTTTCTCTGTATGTATTCAAATACGACCAAAGAGATAAAGAGACAAGGCATCCCTGATAAAACTCCGCCACCGGTAAATAAAAAACATACCGCATTACTAATAAGGACGAAGCTATTAATGCAAGCCCTGAATTGTAATCTTTAAAAACAACAACTATTAATAAAAAGAATAAATAAGAAAGCAGAATAAAAGAAAAAGAATACAACTTCATGGCAGTAGATACCGGAAATCCGAATTGCAATGCTGTTAAAGGCAAAAATTGCGTCAATGCATCGCAGTATCTTCCATGTTCAATACTGAAATTACCATCCTGAAGAATCCTGAATGCATAATACGCATTGTCATTTTGTAAAATTCTCTCTCGAAAAAAAATAAGAGAAATTATTGAAAGGACAATAAAAAAAACCAAGCCGATACCATGAATCAGACGTTTGTTAAAGAGGTTTGGTTGTGTCATTAAAAAAGAAATTTCGGAAGCATAAAGGTGCGGCAAACATTTGCACTATTTTTTATTTTACGTTTAAAATAAAAAAAGCGGAAAAGTTTATCTTTTCCGCTATTAAATATTATTTTTAGAACTGTTTCACGAAGAAGTTATTACTCGCGACCTTCAATTTTTTGTTCTTTCTGAGGCTCTCCAGGCTCTTCTCCCTTTTTACAATGCTCAACTATACGGTGAAATGTATCGTGTAAGTCACTTAAGGCTTCCTTTATTTTTTGATCGTCGGCATTGCTTTTGACAAGTACATTAAGCGATTTGCTGTCTACTGCCAGTTTATTAACGGCCTCTATTACTCCCTTATTATTGAAATCAGCAGGAACTTTTGATTTAGATAAAGCTAATGCTTTTGATTCCATCTCTACACTGCGTTCTTTAATTGGAGCTAAATCTCCCTCTTCGCTTGGATGAAAGGTTTCAGACATTACACCGTGAAAGGTTTTTAATTCAGGCCAAAGATCAAACTTTGATTTAGTCGCTTGGGCATTTACATTGTTTGTAGCAAATACAAAACAAAAAATTAAGGATAATAATACTGTTGCTTTTTTCATTGGATTTAATTTTAATTTTATAATTAATAGTTTCTTCGTGTTCCTGAGAATCAAAC
>JAYURB010000007.1:0-4965 GCA_043756425.1 Bacteroidota bacterium | reverse complement strand
TTCTGACTTTACTCGTTTTATTTCTTACATCAATGGGTGTATTGGCACACACCGTCAATTATGATTTTTCTTCCATCTCAAAAGCTGAAGTAGGCTGGATATATTTTCAAATGGGGTTTACACATATACTCCCCTATGGCTTTGACCATGTATTGTTTATACTGGGATTATTTTTTCTCAATCCGAAATTAAAATCTATTCTCTGGCAGGCTACAGCTTTCACAATAGCTCATAGTATTACACTTGGACTGGCGATATATGGATTTATTCACCCGTTAAGTTCTGTAATTGAGCCTATCATAGCGCTCTCTATTTTGTTTATTGCCATAGAAAACATATTAATTAAGGAGTTAAAATGGTGGCGCATTTTAATTGTATTTGCTTTCGGATTAATTCACGGTTGTGGATTTGCATCGGCATTAACGGAAATTGGATTGCCTGAAAAAAATTATTTACTGGCATTAATTTCGTTTAATCTTGGAGTTGAATCGGGACAACTGGCAGTTATTCTTTTCGCTTACCTTTTAATAGGTAGATGGTTCAGTAACAAACAGTGGTATCACAACAGGATTGTAGTACCTGCCTCATTTGCAATCGGCGGCATTGCACTATACTGGACTATAGAAAGAACTTTTTTTTAAAGTGGATTTTAGGGAATATATTGAATCCGGAAAACTTGAATTTTATGTTCTTGGTAACTCCACGAATGAAGAAATACTGGAAGCTGAATGTATGGCTCGTATATTTCCTGAAGTTCGTTATGAATTGGAACAGCTTCGCTTTTTCTTTGAGAAAGATGCCCTGGCAAATAAAATTGAACCGCCGGTTCAATTGAAGTCCAGAATTCTTGCTGCAATTAATGAAATCGATACTTCCACAGGCACTTCTGAAGCAAAGGTTTTTACTATTGTACCGAACACTCAGAACGTTAGTTCTGTTTTAAAATACAGTATAGCGGCCTGCATTGTATTGTTTATGGTATGCGGTTATATTATTTTTAGTTTACACAAAAAGAATATTAACCTTACTGCTCAAATAATCGAATATGATTCACACCAAAAAACGGAATCAGAAAAACTTGCAATACTTCAAAATCGGATAGAAAAATCACAACAGCAATTATTGGCAATTAGCAATCCTAATTCCTTACCGGTTGTCATGAAGGGGTTGCCCCTTTCACCCCAATCGCTTACAACTGTTTATTGGAACAGAGATGCACACGAAGTTTATCTTTCGGTCAATTTTTTGCCGATACCACCATCCGGAATGCAATATCAGTTGTGGGGAATTGTAAATGGCACCCCAGTTGACCTTGGTGTTTTTGATATGCCTGATCAGCCTGATTCACAATTATTGAAAATGAAATTTGTTGATGGTATTAAAACGTTTGCTGTCACTCTTGAGAAATCAGGAGGAAGTCCTGTTCCAACTTTGCGTGAGATGTATGTTATGGGAAGTATTTGATATTACTTTTTTCTGTTTACCAAGCGAAACCCCCATCTGGCGAGCTTTTTGTTGATTTTTTCGTCCGTAAAGGTTTCTTTTTTTCTAAAAAAGTCATATATTCGTTACCTGTATTAGTTATATCCCCACATGAGAATATATTTATCCTTAATTTCCTGTTTATTATTTTTTAATCTTCAAGGACAGGTTGTATCTATGAGCCCATCGTCTGCATTTCAAAATCAGACAGTAACCTCTATAATTAAACTTGCTCCCGGTAAATTGCAGACAGATACAGCTCCGTCTGTACTTACCGATATATTTCTTAAGCAGGGGGATAGTATTATTTATACAAATGCATTTACCCGAGCCCAAATTTATCCCGGCGCCAGTGGTTTTTCTGATTCACTCACAACGGACTTTGTAATTCCTTCCTATGCAAAGCCGGGATGGTATGAGGTTCATGTAATAACGTATAACAATCTACTTATTCCAATAGATAATATATTGACATACGGTTTCGTAGTTCGCCTACCGGGCAGTTGTCCGGTGCCATTTAATATTTCTGCTGATACAATTACCGGCAGCGGTACTTCCGAAATTATCAACTGGGATCCTTCAGTTACAGCAGATACATTTAGAATACGATATCGCGAAAGCGGAACCAACAATTATTTTTATAAGGATGTTCCCGGAGCAGGAAACGTTACATTCGATACCATTTTTGGATTATCACCGGGAGCACTATACGACATCGATGTAAGTACTATTTGCACGGGTATTCATAGTTCCTACAGCGCACCGGTTGATACATTCACTACACTTCCACAAGTATTTTCCTGTGTAATACCGTACAGTGTATCCTTTTCCTTTATCGCTAACACCAGCGTCCAAGTCTCCTGGACAGACTATGTAACAGCAACAACTTTTCGGCTTCGTTATTTTGAAACGGATACTACTACCGCTAAATATGTTGACGTAAATGGTGCAGGCCCGCATAATGTAACGCTTTTAAATTTGCGTCCCGGCACTACTTATAAGGTTCAGGTAAGTTCCGTTTGTCTGGGTGCAGGGACAGGCTATAGTTTCATCAGGAGTTTTACAACAGTTGCATCCCCAACATCGTGTGTTAAGCCCTGGGCAACGGATACATCTAACGTAACTAATTCCACAGCTACTATTCAATGGACATCCTTGGTTTCGGCTGATACCTTCCGAATCCGCTGTTCAGTATTTGGTTCAACCAATTATATTTATTTTAATTCGCCCGGTTTATCAGGAAATTCAAAAACAATTACAGACCTGATGCCTAATACAACCTACCAATACCAGGTCAGCGCAGTTTGTCTGGGGCAGGGTTCGGGGTATTCTCCTTCACGATTGTTTACAACCGTTAATGCTCCTGTTTTATGCGGAAAGCCTTATGGCTTAACTACATCAAACATTACCAATGCAAATGCTGATATTAGCTGGACCAATATGATTACGGCCGATAGTTTTCTAATTCGTTATTCAATAAATGGATCAACAAATTACACCTGGAAAAAAATTGTAGGAAGCAGTTTTAGTACAAATATAAACGGGCTTGCTCCGCTTACAACATATCAATGGCAGGTGCGTTCTTTATGCAATAGTGCGCCTTCTCCATATTCATTACCGGTAACTTTCGGAACACCGCCAAAACTTGCACATCCTGTCAGTCAATTTTTCGCTCCTGAAATTTTTCCGAATCCCGCATTTGATTTTTTTAGCATTCGTTTTACAGGTAGTTATGAGGGGGATGCTCAATTGCTTATTTCAGATCTTTCAGGACGGATTTTAAGTGAAAAAAATTATCCTGTATATGTTGGAAACAATGAATTGGGAATCGATGTCTCTTTTTTATCCGCAGGAGTTTATTTTCTTGAATTGAGGGACGAAGAAATTGAATTCAAAAAACAATTGATTATTTGCAGGTAATTATTTATTGACCTGATTAAATGAAGGCAAGCCTCAAATTCATACCCAAAACGAACTTTCTATAAGGTTTTTGGAAAATAATTTTAATTGCATACATTTAATATTATTTTTTAAGTATGATACGAAGGGCTTTTCTTTTTTTATTGTTTTTACTGGCATGCACACTTCAATCACACGGGCAATTAAACCTGGATTGGATAAGGATTCATGGCGATTCTACCACTTTTACCCGCGGGGGAATAATTGTTGATGATGGTATTGGGCATTTATATGTAGGATCGGATTCTATTATATCCCTTCCAAGCCCATCTGGGTTTCTATTGTTGTTAAAGTACGACTATCAGGGCAATTTGATTTGGAGGATTAATTATCCGGATAATGTTAACTTAAAAGGGTTAATAGTAGATTCTGCTCACAATATTTATATCTGTGGAGATTCTCAAAGTTCCAACAAAGGGATAATTATTAAATACGATTCAAATGGTAATTTGTTGTGGGATAAAAAATTCTTGTATCCGTCGAGTTCCTCTACAAGTTTTAATGGAATGGCAATTAATGGAAATAATGAAATTGTAATTCATGGAAGTGAAAGTGGTGGCAGTGTATATAGTTTTCTTGCTTTTTATAATGACAGTGGTAATTTACTCCATGTGGTTGATTGTTTTATCACTCCGGGCACTAACCTATATATAGACAAAATTACTGCAGATTATTCGGGGAATATTATTTTAGCCGGAAATAGTGCACAGCATAAAATTTTTGTAATGAAATTTGGAAGCAATGATTCATTGATTTTTGGCAAAACAGTTTTAATAAATTCTATTCTCTCCGCATCCTTAAATGACTTTGTTATCGACCATAGCGATAATATTTACCTTTGTGCTCGAGCAAAAGAAGTATTATATGTGAATGAGTTTACGTTAATTGTTAAGTATGATCCTTACGGAAATATGATTAATAATAAGTCTTTCATTGATTCTTTAGTATCAGGTTCTGTGCCTAGGAATTTGATCATATATAATGACACATCTTTGATATTTTCGGCTACCAACTATTATGGTATTCCTGATTACGTTTATCATACCATGTGGAAAGAAATTGACACCTTATTAAATGTTAAGTATAGTTATGTTGAAAATTCTTTTCCTGACGGTACACAAAATAGTAATTCTCTAACGAATACTATTTTTATTGATAGTTCCGGTCAACTTTATACTATTTATTATCTTTATTATGAAAATACTTTAACAATTATGGAGAAGTTTTCAATAAGTAGACAGAAGCTTTGGACACAATTTATTCCTGATTCAAGTTTTAAATTTAGCATAAGTTCTATCGTATTAAAAGGAGATGATAATTTTTTCTTAACCGGTAGCAAATATTATCAGGGCGATTCTTTATTTGTTGCCCATTACCAGAACCAATTAATTACAAATACTAATTCCTCTCCTGAAAATAAGGGCAGAATATTTCCTATTCCTTTTTATAACGAACTTAATTTTGAATTAAACACCCCACATGGTGAAAATGTAATTATCTCTATTTATAATTTATTGGGAGTAC
>JAYURB010000006.1:0-2178 GCA_043756425.1 Bacteroidota bacterium | reverse complement strand
ATAATTCAGTTTTAATTCCACTAAATTATGCAAGAAGTCTAATTAACCTGAGATCAAACGACATTGATCCTTTTATCATTATTAAAGCAAAAGACGGTATTGCATTGAAAGAAATGAAAGAAGAAATACGCGGCGGCATGCGTTCTATTCGGAAACTTCATCCCCGTCAATCAGACGATTTTGCTTTAAATGAAACGAGCCTGCTTTCAAATAGTCTCGATGATCTTTTTCGTACCCTCGGACTAGCCGGATGGATAATCGGTGGCTTCTCTATTTTGGTCGGCGGATTTGGCATTGCAAATATTATGTTTGTTTCGGTTAAAGAACGAACACATATTATCGGTATACAAAAGTCGCTTGGCTCCAAAAATTATTTTATTCTTCTTCAGTTTTTAGTGGAAGCAATAATTCTCTGCATTATCGGTGGTATGGTGGGTTTACTTTTTGTACTTGTCCTCTCTATAGTTGCTTCCAATCTTACCGGATTTGATCTCACATTAACTTTCAACAATATTTTAATGGGTATTTTTATTTCTACAACTATTGGAATTATCTCCGGATATATTCCGGCTCTCCAGGCATCGAGAATGAATCCTGTGGATGCTATACGATCTAATTAATTTTTTAATAAGTTTGTTGCTTATTGCTCCTATCCCTTCAAACAAGTATGTTTAAAAGAAATAAAAGAAAAACATCATTAGAATATATTTTTTATGTGTTGTGTATTGCTTGCTTTTCCTGTGGTTCCGATAAAAAAGGGGATTCGATTGGAACCATGCAAACAAGCGATTTTCCCGAAAACTATCAGGTAAGAAAAAACGAAGTATATGTATCTAATAACCTAACGGGCCCTGAAGACCGCTCCGTATTTCCGGAAAGGAAGCCGGCAACGTGGACATCATTCAGTTCCGGTTCTGCCAGTCGGCTTGCCATATTACTAACGGATACTACTGCCAGCTGGCTGGGGCTTGCACACGGCTTGAAATCTATAGGCATTCCCTTCATTATTACTACTGATTTTAAAAAAGCGTTGTCACATAAAGTTGTAATGGTGTATCCTGTAATTTCAGGGGCGATTGTTTCCCCTGAAGAGATGCAGGCATTGGCTGCTTTTCCCAGAAACGGCGGTACATTAATTGGCTCACAGGTATTGGGAGGACTGAATGAAGTTTTTGGTTTTGAGGAACCGGTTCCCAGTAAACAACATTTTGAAATCAATATTCCAATTGATACTGAATCAGTAATTGTAAAAGAATTTTCTAATCCAAAAGAAATCAGCATTTCTCTTGGGAACAAAGAAAGATTCAAAGAAACGATGGGGACATACAGCTATCTTAAAACCCAATACCCCCCATTGGCAACGTATGAAGATAAATCTGCTTCGATAACACAGAAACCTTATGAAAATGGTTTTGCATATGCTTTTGGCTTCGATGTTGGCTTTCTTATTTTAAAAGGCCATAATATCCGTCATCAGGATTTTAACCGATCACCCTTCAATGATTTTGAACCGACCATTGATGTTATTCTTCGCTTAATAAAAAACATTTATCTGCAAGGCGATAATAGTGCTTCCTTTATTTGTACGGTTCCTTATAATAAAAACCTGACAGTTTGTTTAACGCATAATATTAATTTCAAAAAAGCTCTGGACCGTGCTCCGGCCTTTGCTGCTGAAGAGAAAAAAATGAATATCCATTCGACGTACTTTATTCAAACACGATACATTCGTGACACGCGTCCATGGATATTTGGATCAAACAATGATTTTGAAAAACTTAATGACCTTTTTAAAGCCGGCATGGATATACAGAGTAATGGCGTTTCCGGTTCTTCAATGTTTGATCAGTTTGATCAGGGAACAGGCAGTGAAGTGTATCCCGGTTACAAACCTTATGTCATGGCTTTTGAAAAAACATATCACGGAAGCATCTTTGGGGAAATGCGTGTAAGCAGGTTTCTTATTGACCGCTTTGCAAAAGGAAATAAAACAAGCACGTTTCGTTCCACTTATTTATTTACGCCTTTTACTTATCCGCAAAGTTTAATAGCATCCGGTTATCGTTTCAGTTCTTCTGTTCCTGCTAATGCTGCTCTTACTCATTTTCCCTTTCAAATAAATTACAACAGGGAATACGAAGCAGAAGTTGAAGCCTTTGAATTTCCTGTTACAGACGA
>JAYURB010000005.1:0-2180 GCA_043756425.1 Bacteroidota bacterium | reverse complement strand
GTTTATATCAGTCGGGCAATTGTTAATTACAGGTAATTCATCATCGGTAACAACTACATTAAATGAACAGGTTGCAGAATTTCCGGAAGGATCGACAGCGGTATAGGTTACCAAAGTAGAACCGACTGTAAAAGCATCACCGGGAGAATGATTTCCGGTTAAAACGTAACTACAATTATCTCCCGCAGTTGGTTCGCTCCAATAAATATTTGTCTGACAAGAACTAAAATCAGCAGATGCTAAAATGTTTAAAGGACAATTATTTATTACAGGAAGAGTAACATCTTTTACAACCACATTGAAAGTACAAATAGCGGATCCATTTATATTACTAACCGTTACAGTTACAGGTGTTGTTCCAACATTAAAAAATGTATTTGGGTTTTGAGAATAAGTGACAGTAGGAGTTGGATTTCCGGTAGCAGTCGCTAAGAAACTTATCTGAGCAGAACATCCGCTGACAGCATTTACAGGCAAAACAACCGGACAAACAATTGCTGCCGGAGGAAAACGATTACCAATTTGAAAATCTCCGAAATCAGATAAAGCTAATGCTCCGGTTATCGTCGAACTCTGAATTCCCTGAGTCGTAGCATACCATGTAGAACCGGTATAATTACGAACAACAAAAGTTGATGGATCCGCACCTGGATCCACGTCTGAAGGATTTACAAATGTAAATTGGGCTTGATAAGGTAATATACCAGTTACTCCATTGCTCGTTAACGTCCAATAACGGTTTACGGAAAATGAAGAATTTATTCCTGAACCAGGCATTGAAGGATGATCACCGGTATTTACTTTAGCTATAATGCTTCCATCACTATTTGAAGCAGCAGGAAATATCAGATTAACAGGATCGTAACTTGTAGCTTCACCAATTTCGAAAGATTTATTTGTCGTACCTGAAGCAATCAATTTTTCAAATGTACCGTTTACATATTTTCCTGCACCTGCACCTGTGACAGACCCGAATAAACCTGAAGTAATTTTAAAAGAAGATGTAGTATTAAATTTACCATTTAGAAAAGTAATAACTCCATTGACAAGTATGTTTGCTGTTAATGTAACATTCGCTGTGTTATCGATTGTTAAATTATTCATAGTTGTATTACTCAAACCGGGAACTTGTGGTGAACCAGAATTGAATTTATAATTTGCTAAACTATTAAATGTTGTTGATGTATTAATGCTGGAGATCGATCCTCCCGTTCCATAAACACCGTTTGGATTTGCAGTAACCAATGTTGCGCCGCTATTTAAATTAATAACTACATTTCCTGAAGCACCTATACCTGCACTTATTCTAAATGTGCTGCAATCCAATGTACCACCGGAAAGTACGTTCATCGTTCCTCTTAGTAAAACAGTTGCATTTCTATGAAGTGCAATATTTTGTCCGAGTTTTACTGAAGCTCCTGAAGCTACAGTGAAAATGCATGATTCGAAACGAATAGAATCCTGGGCAGTGATTGTTTGCAATGTTGATCCGGCAAAAGTTATTCTTCCGAGTACAGAACCTGTTATCAAAGTTTTTCCGGAGGTCTGAGATAAATTTCCTTTTAGAGTTAAGACATTGGCACCTGTTCCTGTAGAAAAATTATATGTACCACCGTTTATATTTAGATTACCATTAATTGTAAATGGAAAAATTGTTGTTCCAGTATTTTGCCTGAATTGTCCTGATAACAAAGTGAGATCACCGCCCAAAGTCATCGGTTGTTCGAGTTCGAAATTGGCGGTACCGCCGATGATTACATTATTATAATTCGGTCCGCTTAAAACATATAGCAGGGGAATGATTCGATCTGAAGTAGAAGTAAATTTAACAGTACTTCCTGTTACAATATAAAAACCAATACTGGCAGTCATGGCTGCACTGATTTCAATTACACCGGATGGAGATAAAACACGATCTCCTCCTCCGCTGTTTACTATACTTGTATATTTTACGGCAGGAACAAATTGTGTTTGAGCACCCATGAAGTCGACTGTACCTGAACCATTATTAAAAGCATTAGCACCAACAATAAATGTATCCAATATTCCGGTTGTTCCGGTTGCCCATGTTCTACCACCGGTATTTGTACAAACCAAATCCCAGTAAATAACTGCCGTTATAGCTTGAGTAGATGCTGATGCATATTCAACTGTACTAGGAATAGCTATTTGCCCAATGG
>JAYURB010000004.1:0-2182 GCA_043756425.1 Bacteroidota bacterium | reverse complement strand
GCGCTTTCTGCTTTCTGCTCTAACCTTTAGATTTTGTTTTTCCTCACTAAGATTATCAAAACCTTCATATTTATGTATATTCATTAGCAAATCCAGATCGATATTGTTTTCAGCGGCCATCTTCTCTAGTCGATAAAAGCAGTCGTTTATTTTTGCTATTCCCCTTTTTTGATGTATGGTTATAGACATAGCTTAGGGTTTTGTTTAAAATAAATTTTACCCAAATCGGGTTCAAAAGTTTCTACGAGGCTTGAAAAATGGAGCGGGGTTATTAACCGCGGCTGTTAATAACGGTGTTAATTCACGATGAGCTTTCGATATCCTCCTGGTTTTAAGCACTCTGCTTCTTTAATTATTAACAGTCATGATATTAACAAGCTGTTAATATCAAAAAAGTGCCGTATCAATTCCCAGAATTAATTTGGGCAAATCGGGATATCCGTAAGAGGGCTTAAAAAGCTCTATTAGACGATAGCTACAAAAAATTGAAACATGGTCTCTTCCGAAACGAGCATAAATATTCGAATTAACCCTGTTTATAAATGGAAGGTTTGAAATTACGCTTTTTGATCGAACTTTATTTTCCAATTCATTCTTTGAAATTTTTTTAACCGAGTAATTGAAGCAACCATTAATACCAAGGTCAAGGAACGTACCGAGAAAATTTCCTCTGGCCGGATCGAGGTTAAATCTATTATAAAACCCCAGGCTTACATATGAGTAATCGAATCGTTGGGATACGTTATTAATGATGGTGTCCGGAAAAATTTTACCTTGTTTTTGTTTAAACTTGTAGTCGGTGTATTGCCATTCCAAATCATAGCCAAGGCTGTATGTCCTTGATATTTTAAACTTCTTACGAATGCCCAATGAAAGATTTATTGAGCTGCCATAAATAATTCTAGCACCCTGATTATCGTTAGACGCCAGTGCTCCAATATGAAAAGTTAAATGAGTAAACTTTTTCAGGTTTGGGCCAAAATCGAAGTTTCTTTGCTGCTCTTTGGTGTCTATGTCAAGTAAAACTGTTTGCCCAAACAATGAAGTGCGGAATAAAAGGATAAATAAAAACAAATATTGTTTCTTCATTCGCTTTATTTTAATTCATGAACGTCAAGAGATTTTGTATAGCCTTCAAAATGCACGGTAAGGGACTCTCCCGGGAGAAAATCGTCGCTGAAAAGATGAAGCATTTCTTTGCTTTCTGCAAGGAGCACAGCATACTTTTTTATCGTTCCGTTTGCGTTTTCAATTTTGTAATAAAAATTTCTTCTCCCTTTATAGCCGAGCACAGATTCTGTTTCGGGATATGAATATTCCTCGCGTAAAAAAACTTTTATTTCATTATTAATGATTACAAAATCAAACGTTGCTTCAGCTTCATGCTTAGACGAGAAAAACCATCTTGCTTGAGGTATGCCAAATCCGTGGGCATAATCATAGTATGGATAAAGGTGGGATGATTTTTCAATGTCATCAAACAGCTGCATATTGGTAAGCTTTCGATTCGTTTGCCATGCACAAGCGGCAAAACCTGCAACCATTGGAGCAGAGAACGATGTTCCGGAAACAATGGCAAGTTTATTTGAAATTGCTGCTACCACTCTGCCACAAGCACTGACATTGGGCTTAAGATGGCCGCTACTTGTTGGACCAAATGAGCTAAAATTTATGTGGCAATCTTTTTCCGGTTCTGTACCGCCAACAGTTAAAACACTGTCGGCATCGGCGGGTGTAACTAGAAATTGCCAGCTGTTTACTCCTTCATTTCCGGCAGAATTAACAACAAGTATTCCTTTCGATGCAGCAATGGTCGCCGCTTTGGCAACAAGACTGGTTTTACCATCCATTTGAAAAGTGAAGTATCGTGTAAAGGTATATCCCAAAGAACTACTGATAATATTAGCGCCTTGCTTATCGGCCCATTCGGCAGCGGCAAGCCAATTCTCTTCTTCAGAATATCTTTCAGAAAAAAGATTCTCTGTTCTTGCTAATAGAAATTCGGCGCCGGTTGCCAGTCCAATATTAACTGAATCAATTTTGCCTCCAATACATGAAAGGGTGGCTGTACCGTGCCAATGCCCTTTATAAACATTAGGATTTCTTTTGACAAAATCATAGGTTGAAATGATTCTCTTTTCTTTGTGGAGGTGGGCAAAAGCCGGATGCTTATCGACACCCC
>JAYURB010000003.1:0-4986 GCA_043756425.1 Bacteroidota bacterium | reverse complement strand
AACATTACAAATCTTCTCTTCTGAGGGCTGCTTCAAATTAGATTCAGCTGTTCATGTAAATGGATATTATCCAAAACAATTGGTATCAATAAATCCTGCACAAGGAACGGCAGGTAATACTATGTCAGCCTTAATAACCGGACAGAATCTTTTTTTTCAGAGTGCAAGTCCTCAGGGCATTAATTACATAAAGCTTCAAAACAATAATTGCAATCAGATTTTTGGGACAAATATTGTTGTCACAGATAATGATCATTTCACAACTGATTTTATTATTCCGCCATCTGCAACCAATGGCGTTTATGATGTTTATGTATCATTGAATAATAATCATAACTATGTATTGGCGGCTTCTTATACAATTACAAATGGAGTAGACAGAAATATAACCGGTTTTTCTCCATCTCTTGCAAACGCCGGTACGACTATAACTGTTACTATAACCGGAAATGACCTTGTGAATCTTCTCAGTTCCGGAGTAATTGAATTAAGAGATAGTCAGGGCCATCATTACCAGCCAACCAATATTGTTGCAACAGCTACACAAGCAACTATGGATTTTCAATTTCCAATTTATGCCGACAATGGTTTTTACGATTTTAATATTACAAATTCACTTGGATGTTTTACATTCCAACATGCTTTGCAAATACAAGGAGGACAGCCTAGGTTGTTAGTTTCTATTGTTCCCAACCAGGGATGTCGCGGGCAAACACTGACAGCACTAATTACGGGGTCGAATACTTTCTTTATGACAGGAACACCGAATGGCGGAATTAATAGAATTGACTTTATTAATCCGGTAACATTTCAGCAGTTTACAATTTTTCCTCCAAATATTACAGTGATTGATACTGATCACGTGTCTGTCAATATTACGGTTCCTTATAACATTCCTCAAGGTTGGTATAATATACGTATGGAAGCATTCGGAGGTACAATCTTTACACTGTCTCCGGGTTTTGAAGTTACTTGTACTCGAATACAAGGTTTTGTTTATCTCGATGTCGATTCGAATGGAGTTTTTAGTCCGGGCGATACATATCTTCCGGGAAAACTGGTTTTACTTATGCCTGACAGCATAATAGCTACAACCGGAATCTATGGCGAATATAATTTTGCCGTTGACAGCGGACAGTATACAATCTCTATGGTTCCCGATACTAATTGGATTGTTACTTCGACGCCTCAAGCATATACCGTTCTTGTTGATTCAGTCGATACACTAGGACTTTCTTTTGGATTGAAATCATTGTCTACTGTTGGAATCTTCAACCTGTCTGTGCAAGAAAATAACTTACTTGTTTATCCAAATCCTACACAGGGAAAGATTAATATACTGATAAAAGATCTGCATTTTAAACAGTATGATTCCAGAATCGTAGATGTAAATGGCCGTATTCTTAAGCAGTTTAAAACGACAGAAGACAATTTCATGCTAGATATGAAAGAATGGTCTGCGGGCATCTATTATTTATTATTGATGAATTCGGATACAGGAACTGTTTTGAAATGGAAAATCATAAAATATTAATTATGGTAAATCCTTTTTAGGGATTGAAAATTGATTTTGAAATAAAAAACCTTATCTCATTTAATTGGGGTAAGGTTTTTTCAATTTTTAAGCAGAATAATCTCATACTATATAATCTTGTTCTTGAATTATTGCTTTTTCTTAGACGATCATTAATTAAGTAATTACCTTTCAATTATTAATTTTCTTGTATAGGTTCTATTTTCCAATTCAATTGTTACAAAATAAAATCCGGGCGAGTCAATTCGAAAATCTATAAAATTCTGCTTCGGTACGGCTGTGAAGCATTTATTTCCGGTCATATCGAAAACACATATTTTATCAATAGTATTTTTACACAATACATTTATTTTTCCACTTGAGGGGTTTGGGAAAATTGAAAAACTACTTTTCATAGTTAAATTTTCATTTAATCCGGTAATTAAACTTCCGCCCCTTACACAGAGTAAATATAGTTTACTTGTTTTAAACTCATAGGTCGTAATCCCAAAGCGGGTATCAAGGTACCATGCTTTTGTTGTTTGGTTGGGCAGACTTGTTGAAGACCAATAATGATTGACAGTAATGCCGCTGAAAAATACAGAACTAACGGAAGGACCGATAAGACTTTCATCGTTTATTGATTGCAATTCTTTTATGTTGGGCATTCGCCAATCATTGTAGCTGGCCAGACTAAGGGTGTCGGCTAAAACAAGAGCCTGTTCCCAGGTTAATGTATCGGCAAAAGGAATTTGCTGCCAGGTTAAACCGGTTGCTAAATCTGTAGTCGTTCCATTGAAGTTATTAATAAAATGGTTGATCAATACGGGTGGTGGAGAGACATCTCTTACTGCTCTTACATGATATCTTTTTGTTCCACCTGCACTGATGGTTTCCGTTTTAAGATGATTTCCAACACCACCTCCTCTATTAGTAACCCAAACCTTGCTTGAATCATTTGCTTGTCTTTCGTTGCTCCACCAGTATTCTGCTCCGGTATTTTTAAAATAAATTGTATCGACAGCAGGGTTGGCTCTATCGTGATTAAAAATGCTGAACAATTCATGGCAATCGGGAAGCCTCCAGTCTGTGTAACCTGCAAGAGAAAGTGTATCACTATACAAAGCAGCATCTTCAATTGTCATTTCGCCGCCATCAGTTTGTTGCCACATTAAACCTGTAACAGTATCAGTAACGGTGCCGTCATTGTTTAAAATAAAGTATGGAGAATTGATGGTATAGTCAGCATCTTCACCAAAGGTAGCAGTGTAACTGTTTATCTGACCTGTATCGGGCAGGCGCAGCATTGTTTTTTGGATTGACTGTCCATTTCCTGTTGTGCAAACAAAGAATATAAAAGCACTAATTAATAGGTATTTCATTTTATTCAATGGTCCTCTAAAGTTTCATCGTACCGTCGTGATATAACATTTCTTCCCTTGGACAATAATAATTTTAATAATTATTCTACAACCAGTTCTTTGACAATGGTGTTTTTAAATGTTTTAATAATCACAAAATAAATTCCCAGGGAGAAATCCTTTGTATCAATTTTTCCTTTGAACAAATCCGTTGAAAGAATTTGTTGACCTGTTTGAGAGAAAATCGATACATTTTTAATGTCAGATAAATTCAATCCCTCATTTAATTGCAATGAGAATTCGCTTTGAGCAGGATTGGGAAACAATTCAATAGGCCTTGAATCAATAAATATGTTGTTGCTTGCTGTTGTCAATTGGCAAGGAATAAATCCATTATATGTTGAAGTTGTGGTGCCACCGGGATTAATAAAGTTATAAGTATAAACACCGTTGCTTGTCCAGCTATAACTTACCTGATATGTTTGTCCTGCTAAAATATAAGTTAACGTATATCCATTGTTTCCATTGGGAACGCAATTTGTAATGGCGGCTCCGTTAAGTGGAGTTAGTGCTGGTCTTACAGCATGAGCGCGAGCCTGCGGAATGAGCTGATGCGAAGTGTCCTCAGTAACTTGTCCTACCATGTAGCCAATCATATAAGGCGCACTCGATACACCATGATAATGATATACACCATTCATTCCAAAATGTCCATTATTGGTATCTAATGGTAACATTATATTTCCATCAGGTTCGTAAGCACCGGATACAGGAAAACCATCAAATGCATAAGCAATGGGCAATGTGTTGGATGTAAGCGAATATAAATGCAAAGGTGCAGTATGGTAATGATAATCGTCGGCCCGTCCGCAATGTCCGCCCCAATTATCCAATTGCCCATCGAGGAATGCATCCACCCCGGTATTGGTATAAGGATTGAAAATTGGAACTCCGTTTACAGCAATAGCCACAGCACCCCTTGAGAAATGGGCAGGATTTACGGGAATAGGGTTGGATGAAATTACGGGATTAAGTGGAATACTCCATGCATTGGTGTCTAAATAACATTGAGGAATAGGAACCTGTTGCTGCCATTTGGTAATGCCTGTCATCATCTGATGAAGAGGAATCCCCTGTGATTCTACATAAAAATAAGTAGTGTCCCACGATGTAACGACATTAGGGGAAAATGGAGTAAAAGCTGAATCTATTGTTAATGGATTGGTTACAGAGCTGCTAAAGATTAGTGGTTTTATTTTAAAGCTGTAAAAAACCGATAAAGTTCCAACAATTAGAAAATAGGAAATGTATTTGAATTTGTTTTTACAGGTAGCAAAGTAAATAAATAAGGAAAGTACTATTAGAAGGGAAGCGACTGTCAGAATATTTTTATAACTAACGGGATTGCCCTGAACTAAATTATTTTTTAAAGGAGATAAGTTTGGAGAATTTAATTTCTGAATTTTTTCTATATGTTCCCTGACAAGCTCTCGATCGGAGGCCGAAAAAGCAGAGAGTGGAAGTTTTACTACTTCTGAATTTTCTTTTTCCAGATAAACCAAATCATTTTTCCAGATAAGGAATGATGCATTTATTTTGGTTTTATTATTTAAGGTCCAATGATGTAAGGATACATTATGAAAATCTACGTTATGCGCATAGGAATGCAGATTCATTAAAAAAGCAAATAGTAAAATCAGGATTTTTTTGTAGAACATAATTTTTAATTTTATGTAGATTTTAATTTTATGTAGATTATTTTTAACTCTAATAAATGGGGCTTTGATTATTTGAGAGAAGAACTATGCCTCGGTATTTTTACCACAAAGTTCGCTAAGGTTAACTACAAAGCAAAGATTCTTGTTAGTTCGTATACGTTTATTGATTTTATTGAATGATTAATTTTCTTTTATAAAGATTTTTATTTGTTACAATGTTTACCACAAAAATTCCGCTTCCCGGATTCCCGAAATCCACTATTCCATCGTGCATAATTCCTTCATATACTTTTTGTCCAAGGGAATTATATATGACAATGTTTGTATTTTCAGTATTCGAAAATTTCCCGGTAACAGTAAATTTATTTTTAGCAGGGTTGGGATAAAGTTGAAT
>JAYURB010000002.1:0-2188 GCA_043756425.1 Bacteroidota bacterium | reverse complement strand
AAAAGTAGTAAAGCTTATTATTTTGACTTTCGTTTTTCTTTATATCATCTAACTTAATTTGATGTCGATTAGTGAGATAAAATACTAATAAAGCTGTTCCTGTGCCTATTAATCCGCCCAAAGAAGCTACTAATAAATCAGCCCAAAATGAACTTGCTCCATTAGTATATTGGTATATGTGATTGTAGATATATTCTCGCATTAGATTTTCAAATTATTGAATAGTTCGATAATTCTGACTAACGTTTACCAAGTCGTTGAATCACAACTGCAAACCCAAGTCGTTTATTGTTATATCAAATTTATGGATTAGCTTTTTCATTTCTAATACTTTTCTTTTTCTCTTCTGATCCAGGAACTCATATAGAGTAGGGGGATTATATTTTACAGCCTTTACGATCATATTCCAGATGATAACTGCGAGTTTTCTGGCTGTTGCGGATACTGCGGCCATTCTACCTCTTCTAAAAGCGATTCGATTAAAAAAGTTGGAAAGATGTGTATCCTTAAGATTTCCAACAGCATTTGCCGAGTTTCTTAAAGCTATTTTGAGTCTGTTACTTCCACGAGGAATTTTGTTGCTTAATACTTTGCCTCCCGATATTCTGTTATTAGGAGAAAGCCTGAGCCAGGAAGTAAATTGTTTAGCTGTTTCAAATTTTTTTATTCCTTCATATCCGACTTCACTCATTAAGGCAATAACAGTGCTATGGCTTACACCTTCAATTTCCATAAGATCAATGCCATTAAAATACTGATAAGCCATTTGGTTTATGTCAATATTTTTCGGAGTATTTTTATTGTTTCTTTTATAGATTTTGTCATTAGTTTTTAACTTTCTTTTACTTTCATCCTTACCGATGCTTTGATTGAGCATTTTTTCAATTTCAAGATCGCAAGCTTCGATTTTAAGTTGGAAGGTTTTATAAAGATCAAATTCCTGTTGAAGAGCGAATAGAAAATCTGCTCTGCCATTTGATTGTAAAGCTTTGGCAATTTCTTCTTTAGACTTTCTGCAATTATGGTTTCTCAGATCAGCCAGTGAAGCCGGATTTTTTTCACCATTGCAAACAGCTTCAATAATGGCAAGGCCGGTAATTCCTGTAATATCCCTGATGACAACATCTAATCTGAGATTAAGTAGACGAAGGTATTTTTGCATTTTTCTTGTTGTGTCAGCAGCCAATTGAATAAGATTGGTTCTATGCCTGCAGTATGTTCTTAAGAGTTCTGTTTCTGAATCAGGTAAAAAACTACCGGTTAAAAGACCAATGCTATGAAGTTGTTGTAACCATCGGCAGTCTTTTACATCAGTTTTTTTACCGTGAATGTTTTTAGTAAACTTTCCATTTACCAGGATAACCTTTATCCCAACTTCCTGTAAAATGCTAAACAGGTTTTGCCAGTAGGTCCCTGTACTTTCCATAGCGGCTGTTGTAATATTGTTGTCCAGAAGCCATTGAGCCAGCGCATGAAGATTTTCATTGTAAACTCCGAACTCTTTTACATCATCCAGATTTTGTCCGATGGCAACAAAATGTGACCGGCTTCCTACATCAATTCCTGCTGCATTTGAATTGATAATTTTAAGAGCAATTTCTTTCTTAGGCATATAAAATGTTTTAAAGATGAAAAAAAATGCTCTAAGGAAATGTATCTTTATGAAGTAATTATTCTGAACGGGGTAGCAATGCTCCACCAATGAAATTATCACAAAGCCTTTAGTTGTTGAGAACTGAAGGCTTTTTACATTTCAACCAGAATGGCGCACGGGTTTTAAAACACCAAATTTAGAACCGGCCTTGCAAAGAGCAGTGTTTCGAATTTAATGCACTAGCGTTAGCTTGCGAAATTAATTTCGATTCGTGCGAAATAGGGGGAATAGCACACAACGTCGAGCATTGCCGCAGGCTGGGAATTTGATGCTGTGTCCGCCGGGTGCCGATGCTCATTAAAGAAACGAAATTTTTACTTGAAATTAAATTTTAATTAAAAATTGGTCTGGCCGATAACTAAAGTAAAAGTTTAGATAATGCTGAGAATATGAGTGTCCGCCCAGCTTGCGGCAATGCTTTTGTTGTGTGAAGTGTTATTCATGAAGCATCTTTTCGACTTCATTTTTTAAAGTAGGCAGCTGAGAAACGATAATTGACCAAATAATATCATCAGAAACAGAATCGTAGCCATG
>JAYURB010000001.1:0-5006 GCA_043756425.1 Bacteroidota bacterium | reverse complement strand
TCGTAGCCAGTTTTTCAGCTAACCTAACAAGTCTTGCAGGCGGAGCAGCAGTTGTTCTTGCATCTGGATTTTTAACTCCTGCAACGAATCAAAACGGTCCTGCTTTTGTACTAATGGCTGTGCTTCCTGACGGACAGGTTATTATTCTGAATAATGTTACAAGTATTGAAGAAGAATCTGTAAATAGTTTCAAAATGTATCCTAACCCTGCCACAGAAAAGCTGAATGTTGAATTTACGGATAACAACTATTCTTTAGTTATGGTTTCTGTCCTGGATATGACAGGAAGAGTAATAATTAGCTCCGAAAATTCAGTATTACAAAACAGAATTACCCTTAACACTTCCGGTTTGGTTAAAGGTAATTATGTTTTAAAACTTGAAAATAATGGTAAAGTATTGGTTAGAAGGTTTAATGTCCTCTAATCTCTAAAGATGTGATTTTGTGTGTGTTTTTTTAATTGTAGTGAAAAGGAGATTAATGAAGTTTATTAATCTCTTTTTTTTATAACTTGTTGAAATTTCTAACAAATCCATGGAAAATAAAAAAACAGTGATAGTTCTCGGTGGCGGATTTTCCGGTTTAAGCGCTGCTTCAACTCTGGCGCAAATGGGTTTCTCAGTTAAGTTAATAGAGAAAAATGAACAGACCGGGGGAAGGGCAAGAGTATATAAGGAAGCAGGATTTGTTTTTGATATGGGTCCCAGCTGGTATTGGATGCCTGATGTAATTGAAAAATTCTTCAACCGCTTTGGAAAATCTGTTAATGATTATTTTGAACTTGAAAGATTAGACCCGTCTTACCAGGTTATTTACGAGGATGGCGAAACGGTAAAACTTCCTGCTGATTTCATTAAGCTTAAAGATGTTTTCGAAAAAATTGAAGCAGGCAGTGGAAAGCAACTTGACCTGTTCCTTGAGGAAGCAAAGTATAAGTACGAAGTAGGAATGAAGGACTTTGTTTACAAACCAAGTATCCGGATGTCTGAATTTACCGATTGGCGATTAGTTTCCTCCCTGTTTCGGCTGGATATGTTTAGTTCATTTTCCAAACACACAGGTAAATATTTTCAAAATCCACGACTCAAGCACTTGCTTGAATTTCCTGTTTTATTTTTAGGAGCCATGCCTTCGAAGACGCCGGCAATGTATAGTTTAATGAATTATGCAGATATGAAATTAGGCACCTGGTACCCTAAAGGCGGTATGTACAAATTGGTGGAAGCCATGACAGCCCTCGCTGTGGAATTGGGTGTTGAAATAATACTCGACGAGCCGGTAAAAAAGATTGAAGTTCAAGAGAAGAATGCAAAATATGTTCTTACCGATAAAAATACCTATACGGCAGATATAATCGTTGCCAGCGCTGATTATAATCATGTTGAACAAATGCTTCTTGGCAAAACTCAAAGAAATTATTCTGAGAAATATTGGACTAAACGCTCCATGTCTCCCTCCAGTTTAATTTATTATGTAGGTTTGAATAAAAAATTAAAAAAACTGATTCACCACAATCTTTTTTTCGACGCTGATTTTGACAAGCATATTGATTCAATTTATAATAAGCCGGAATGGCCTGCAGATCCTTTATTTTACGTATGCTGCCCTTCTATAACCGACGAAAAAGTTGCACCCGCCGGTATGGAAAATCTTTTTATTCTTATTCCAATCCCTGCCGGACTTGAAGATACTGCTGAAATTAAGGAAACTTATTTTAAGAAAGTAATTAGCAGAATTGAAAAATATTGCGGAGAAGGCATACACGATTCAATTGTTGTAAAAAGGAGTTATGCCGGATCCGATTTTATTTCGGATTACAATGCATTCAAAGGTAATGCTTACGGTCTGGCTAATACGCTCATGCAAACAGCTTTTTTAAGGCCTTCGATGAGAAATAAAAAAATCAATAATTTATTTTATACCGGACAATTAACCGTACCCGGCCCCGGCGTTCCGCCATCTATTATTTCGGGACAGGTAGTAGCGGGTTACGTTTCCAAATTATTTAATTAAATATTGTATGAAAAAACTATATGATAATCTGTCTGCTGAATGCAGTAAAAGAATTACCCAGCGATATTCAACATCGTTTTCATTGGGTATTCGGTTGTTAAACAAAAAATTACATGCACCGATTTACGGGATATATGGATTTGTAAGATTAGCAGATGAAATTGTCGATTCATTTCATGAATATGATAAAGAAACCTTGCTCAGGAAATTTAAGAGTGATACGTATGAAGCAATTGAATCTCGTATAAGTTTAAATCCTATTTTAAATAGCTTTCAACAGGTAGTAAACGATTATGGAATAGAAAAGGAGTTGATTGAAACTTTTTTTGAGAGTATGGAAATGGATTTAAACAAAACATTTTATGATCAAAAGCTTTATGAAAAGTATATATTAGGTTCTGCTGAAACGGTTGGACTTATGTGTCTTAAAGTTTTCTGCCATGAGAAACCGGAGTTGTATACTTCTCTTAAATACCATGCAATGAAACTTGGATCTGCTCTTCAAAAAGTGAATTTTCTGAGAGACTTAAAAGTTGACCGTAAGGAGCTTGGACGAACGTATTTTCCGGGTGTCAATTTCGACACTTTTGAAGAGAAAAATAAACAATTAATACAACAGGAAATTGAAGGAGAACTTAATGAAGCTTTAATTGGTATTAGAAATCTGCCTCGTTCATCAAGAAGTGGAGTTTACCTGGCCTATTATTATTACACAGCATTATTTAATAAGATAAAATCTGTTCCCGCGGAAAGAATTATGGAAGAAAGAATTCGGGTTTCAAATCCTCATAAATTTGGATTGATGATAAATTCACTTATAAAAAACAAATTGAATCTTATATAAGTAGTATCTTTCCGGCCAAACTTTAATTATATTTTCACCATGAAGCTGTTCTGCATATTACTATTGTTTGTAATCAAGCCCCCCAAAGAAGTTCCTGACGAAGAGAAAATAAGACGCTTGTTTAATGAATCTGTTAATGAAAAGAAGAAAGCTATTGAATTGGTAGCTTATATTGATATGTGCAAAACTACTTCGCTTTCACTGGGATACCAAGGTGCCGCAAAAATGCTTCTGGCAAAATTTGAATCCAATGTGTTTAAAAAATATGATTTGTTTCAAGAGGGAAAGGTTGAAATCGAAAGGGCTATTCAAATGGATCCTGAATCTGTGGAATTAAGGTTTATTCGATTTTCATGCCAATCAAATATACCCTGGTTTTTAAATTATAGATGCAGCCTAAAAAATGATAAGGAAATATTAGTGCAATCTATTAAACAAAATAATAGCCGGATAGAACCTATCAGAAAGCAAATTGTAAGTGCTTTAGTTCAATCTTCCGAATAATTTGGCCGGAGCAAAATTAAATTTTAACCAATGAACGATGTGGTAATACTTGTTGATGAAAACGATTCTGTTTTGGGTACCATGGACAAAATGGAGGCTCATGTTAAAGGATTACTTCATCGTGCATTTTCTGTTTTTATATTTAATAGTGAAAATGAAATTCTACTTCATCAACGTGCTAAGAGTAAATATCATTCACCGGGTTTGTGGACCAATGCCTGTTGCAGCCACCCGCGTCCCGGCGAAGAGACTTTAGCCGCTGCACAAAGAAGATTAGTTGAAGAAATGGGATTTAAATGCGAACTAAAGGAATGCTTTAGTTTTACCTATAAAGCAGATGTTGGCAGTGGATTGACAGAGCATGAATTTGATCATGTATTTACAGGCATTTTTAATGGTCCTCCTAATATCAACCACTTTGAAGTTGCAAACTGGAGATATACAGATATAGACACCATTAAAAGTGAACTTGTACTGAATCCAGATAGGTTTACTGTTTGGTTTAAAATTGCTTTTGATCAGTTGATTGAAAGAGGCATACCTGCTCCTTAAACCCAAGCTGTCTTTATTATATAGCAAATGAAAATTATTTATTCTATATATGGATATCTTATCGGTCAGTTTTAATTTTTTATGTAATTTTACTCAACAGT
Organism: Bacteroidota bacterium; assembly: GCA_043756425.1. Taxonomy (GTDB): domain Bacteria; phylum Bacteroidota; class Bacteroidia; order AKYH767-A; family 2013-40CM-41-45; genus JADKIH01. Next base: position 992 of record JAYURB010000001.1, on the reverse strand, counting down.
TTATGCGCTTGCGATAATTTATAACGATACAGTAGAAATGAAAGTATTCACGTTAAATAAAGAAATTATACTTCCAATACCGATAAAACAGGCTTGGTCTTTTTTTTCAAATCCTGTAAATTTGAAAAAGATTACGCCTCCTGAAATGAACTTTGATATTATTTCCGGAAATTTACCTGAGAAAATATTTTCCGGATTGATGATTCAATACTCTGTATCCCCGCTAAAAGGAGTAAAAGTGAATTGGCTTTCAGAAATTAAGCATGTGAATGAGCCTTATTCTTTTACGGATGAGCAAAGATCCGGTCCTTATTCGTTTTGGTATCATCAACATTCTTTTGAAGAAATAGGAAATAATACCAGAATGACGGATCTGGTTTATTATTCTCTTCCTTTTTATATGATTGGATCAATTGCCAATTCTTTCTTTGTCAGAAGGAAATTGGATCATATATTTAGTTATCGTACAAAGGCCATTTCTGATATATTTAAAATAAAAGAAATATGAACTTAGTTATTGTCATCAGTACATTCTTATTTATGGAATTTGTGGCTTGGTTTACACATAAGTATGTCATGCATGGATTCCTTTGGGTATTACACGACGATCACCATAATAGAAATATTGAAAAGTTCTTTGAAAAGAACGATTCCTTCTTTCTGATTTTTGCTGTACCCAGCTTTATTTTGATTTTACTGGGAACATTTAATAATCTCGATTTCAGATTCTGGATTGGTATTGGAATAGCGGCCTATGGATTAGCTTATTTTCTGGTACACGATATTTTTATTCATCAAAGATTTAATTATTTTAAAAATTCAGATAATGTTTATTTAAGAGCAATTCGAAAAGCGCACAAAGTTCATCATAAGCATTTATCCAAAGAAGATGGGGAATGTTTTGGAATGTTACTGGTCCCATTGCGTTATTTTCGCGAGGCCATTAAGTCAAAGAAAGGATGAAGTTAGCCTATTTACTTATTAATTTTTCT